>JAJPJO010000295.1 GCA_021324135.1 Pseudomonadota bacterium | reverse complement strand
GGATGTGCAGAAGGGCAGTTTCGCTGCGTCCGTCGAAGCTCACAATGGCCCCGGCGAGTTTGTTGTCGTTGATGTACGGCTTGAGCACGTGCCCGAGTAGATACTCGTTATTAACGAGCGGCTCTTTGGCGAACACTTCTTGCATAGAGGTCACTTCAGTCATTTTAGTCTCCTGGTTTGGTTGGTTCGTCTTGAGATTACAGATACCGTTGTCGGTGGGTTCTCGTATTGAACTTGGCTTGTGGACTTTTACTCATCAGTTCTGGGCATGAAGCAGCGGGCCAATAGACCCGCTGCAAGCATGCAAGACTTCTCGCTCTTCGAGCTTGAGCTAGCTCGCCTTGATGACGCCTGAGCCGATGAGGATTTGGATAATTTCGAGGATCACCTGCAAAATCTGCGAGACGCTCGGATCGCCGGTCGGCGCCGGGATGGGCACTGGAATCGGTGCAGGAGCCGGAGCATCGGCAGTTGCCTTAGCGATGCCAGGTGCCATCAAGGACGTCTCGACGATCGAGAGAGCCGCCTCAATAGTCGGCGCATCGGCAGGCTTGTTGTTCGCTTCCGCCTTCAGGTAGTCCCTCAAGATGCAGAGGGTGTGATGTTTCTGTGACTTGTTCATGTCGTTTCCTTTCTCAGTTTGATTGACGGTTGCAGCAAGTATTTGTGCTCGAAGCTTGCTTGTTGGGCTCCAAATCACCCAGCGAAGCAACACATCGAGCACCACAGCCGGCGCTAGTGGCTGTCCTAAATGCAGACAAAACAGGGTCTTGTGTTGAATTTAGAGCAGCCACCACATGTGGTTGCCTATCAGCCGACTACAAGCCGCCTGAACACTCCGCGCCTCAGCAGTTTGGCGAACCAGGCACGGCAGAAAACATTGACTTGGCCCGCTGGGTTGATTCCCGTCGAGTGGACGATCTCAAGGGCGATCATTGATGAGCCTGGCTCAAATGAGTCAGCTACGACCCTCAGTCTCTCTTGGCGGTGAAGGGCATAGTAAGGTCTTGCGACAAGGAAGACGTCACCTGTTTTAAGCAGCCGAGCAGATTGATCGGTTGTTCTTCGCGGTGCGTGTGTATCAGGCATTTACTACTTTCCTCTTCTGAGCAGCACAAAACCCAACAGCTTATGTTGTTGGGTCAGGGGTGGTCTCTTCTTAGTGGTTATGCGATCTCGGAGTATTTCGTGGTGGTTCTGAGCGGCGAAAATGTTTCTCCTTTCTAGCAGGGCAAATTGGAGTGCATCCAGTTAGATGAAGCAAACATGGCGCAAGCAAATTGCAATTGCACAGGGGCGTCGTAACCCAACGGGGTTCTGGAAAGAACCACCCTTGAAAACGCCGCCGGCGCTGACCTTCGCAATGATTACTTAATGTCGTTTAGACAGATTTACCACAGCAAAGCTAGCGCGGCTAGCACTATGGGTGGTGGCACCCACAAAGATCTTATATCATGAATACTGACTTTGCATCAGATGTGTAATAAGTTCATAGAATTTTCTTTTCTGAGCATAGTAACTTTCTGAGCTAGATATATAAGCTGAGTATTTGATCTGTGCGGGTGGCGTAGCGGCGCTAACCATCACGGTTACAGTCGGACCCCGCATCGATTGCAAGCGGGTTGTAAAGCACCATATACAATACCACTGCTCGGCGCTGACGGTCATTGTTAATCGATGCGAAGCTGACTTCATTTACACTCCGTCATGGAAGTGGGAGGGCAGCCAAACTGATTGCTGCCCTCCAAGGATTTGTGATTGATATGCCCTACTGAATGAGCAATGCTTCTAAGCGGTCTTGCTGCCCGTTGAAGCGGTCGATATCGACACCCCCTTGCACACCATCCACCCGGCCCGTGTACGTGTATTGCCAGAAGGTCCAGAACTTCCAGGGCGGAGGTAGTTTGGGCCTGGCTGCCTTCGTGTAATAAGCCAGCCAGAGGACATAGTTGTCCAGGCGTGGATCGTTTGCCCGGACCTCCTGAGCAGTATCAAGACCCAGATAAATGAACGGGTTGTTCTTGAGGGCGAGCCTCTGGGTGATGCCCTCTATGAAGCCAAACAAAAGTGCTTGTGCTTCAACTGCCGATAACCTCGACCAAGAGGCCGGGTCTTCTATGTCAATGGATGGCGGAAGATCGCCAGGCGATGCTTGCTTATACACAGAGGTGAAGTTGTTCACTTGCGACTCCACAGAATTATTGGCGCGCAGGAAGTGGTAGGCACCAGTGATGATGCCCTGTGCCTTCGCTGCCGCCCAGTTCCTGTGGAAAGTGGCATCCACTATTGTGGCGCCTTCCGATGCCTTAATGAAAGCGAAGGTAGCACCGGCTGCTTTCACTTTGGCCCAGTCGATCTCGCCTTCATCATGCGAGACGTCGATACCCCATGGGGTGGTGATGGCATGCGCATTGAAAGTGTCGGCGCTTGCCGCATTCAGGTTCGTGCTCATTGAAGCCTCTCCAGGTTGCTCTGCTCAATTGGTTTGCAAAGGACAGCTAAAGGTGCTTTCGTCGTCATCCTCGATGACGAGCTTTTCGCGAGCGTTGCTTGGATGGAATTCCGAGCACTCATGATGGACGGCAAAATGGCCCAGGCGTCTCTCGCGAAGCCAATCCTTGAGCATCCTTCCCTCATCGAGCTCCGGCTCGGTACAGCCTCGATGTGGTTCCACTTTCATAGCGTTGCACATTAGTAAGATCTCCTCATGCTTTGAGTTACTTGGAGGCCAAGAAGGGGATACGATCGGCGATCTTCTCGGCGACTGGGATGATCAAAGTGACGGCGATGAGCACAAGCGACCCTTCATACGGCTTGTACCAGGCGAAGGCTTCTTGCCAGACGGAGCCCAGGGCAAACGTCCAAGCCAGAAAAGCGACTGTGGCCGTCACTGCCTGGAAGCGTTTCCCGCACTTTAAAACAGCACTGGCAGTCGATGTTGGCTTATAGACTGTGTAGAGCGGCACCAAAAGCAGAAAAACAGCGAAGGCCGACCAGTAAATAAATATTGGTCCTTGGTTCTGTCTGACGATGCCATCGACGGCAGTGAAGCCGGCTACGAGATCAACTGGAATGTACGCCAGCAGCTTCTCGAAGTACGAAGCTTCAGTTGTTTGAGTTGGTGGTGCTGGTGGTGCAGGCGGTGCCGGAGGACTCGGTGTCGGGTCGGCAGTCGCCTCAGCACTTACATTGAGCGGATCGGTCATTTTCATTTCCTTTCATTTGCAGTGGGTTTTCTCGCGTGCGCAACGAATCGACACCGATTCAACATTTAGAAACCTCGCAAATAAGAAGCCGAGCCAAACTCATGGCCATAAACTGGCTATTGCATTTGGCGGCAAAAGGGCTCAATATTGCGTGGTTGGGGTCGATCCTATGCAGTGAGTCGGATGTTAGATACCTGCATTTATTGCATCGGCTGCGGCCCCAATTCTACTTTTCGCAAACTTTACAGACCGCCCGAAATGCTTGCTGGCTCGTAGCAACCTTTCGATACAGTTTCGAGCGCCGGAATCCGGAGGCAGGCAACTGTTTTGCATTTGATCACGTTGCCAAGCGGATCGGGTTGACAGGAGCAATATCTTGCTAGCGCGGCCGTGCCATGTAGTGCCCGAAAGTGTCTCGTAACGCACTTTTTAGCCGCTTACGGAGAAATAATCAATGCCGGAAATGCATGCCACCACGTATTCCCGGCAAACTTACCTGATGAGAACTTGCGACCGATCACCCGTCTAGGTCATTGCCTTTTTGAACGAGGATGTTGTAGCCGATGCGGCTTGTAGCCTCAATCTTTCCTTAACCAGACCTAGCGCAACATTTTTCGATTTCAATAATATTGGCTGAACAAGTGGCTTGGCGCTGCCATTTGCACAGCGACCATTGAATGCGCGAGTGTGACTTTGCTTGTTACACTGAATCGTCAAAATTGAAAACAAACCGCAAAAGCGGCAACCAGCCTCGATGCGCGCAAGTACCTGCAAGCCGCATAAAAAAGCGAGCGGTGCAACTTTCCTATTTGCCCTTCGGTGATGCGCTCTCGGTATAGAAGTGATCCGTGCCGGTCGCCGGCCCGTTCAATTCAGGAACGTCCCCGCCACTTGATCCCTCCATGTAATACAAATGCTCTGGCTTGATGAGGTGTCTATCGGATTCTTTGAGGCGCATGAGTCTCTTCTGCAGTTTCTCAGGAAGCGGGTCGAGGTCAAATTCGGTCAGAATCTGACCG
>JAJPJO010000228.1 GCA_021324135.1 Pseudomonadota bacterium | reverse complement strand
TTCCAAGTCGCATGTTGTGATGCTGCGCAAGAAGAGCCAACAAGCCTCGACCTCGGACCAGACAAATCCCGTTCTGCATGCGATGAAGTGATCGACAGGATTACTTCATTAGCTAAATCCGGGCCGAACATCTCACTGGCGGACGCGAAGCGAATGCTTCGATTCTCGGTGAAGACTGAATCGGTCTCCAACGGGCTTGCATACATCATCGGCGCTGCAACGGATCAATGGTCGTTGATTTCTTTAGACATGGACACTAGTCGGTCAAAATTAGTACGCGTGAACATGATTATCAATCCGAAGTACGCAATTTTAAATTCCGATTTTGTGAATAGGAGATTAGGTCCGCCGGCGCAACCACTCTTCTGCACGGATCATGGTCCGAAACAGTCTATGGTTTACGAGTCGGAACACTACAACATCGCGTTTTCCACACCGTCTCGACGCTCGCAATCCTCAGCGCCGGACAGTGTGAACCAGGTAGGCATCGAATGGATTACACCAGACGATTATAAGCGTAGACAGAGATCAAGAAAGGCATGGGAAGACCGATTGGCATCAATCGGAACACGCACTGCACAGACGATTGTTTGGCTAAAGGCTATCGTGAAACTATCTGCGGTGCCGACGTCAAAGGATCTGTCGGCAATTTTCGGTTCAGAAGGGGAAGTTTCCAAAGGGATTTGGAAGCTGCGAAGCTCTCCGGAAGATCAAAATGTCTTTCCTGTTGGTCCCGATTTCTCGGTGTCCTACCTTCCTCATGGGAGCGATACATGCGCCGCCCAGTTGATCGTTTACCCTGGCATGTATTCGCATAGAGTGACCTTGCAAGACATAGAAGTCGCATTCGGAAAAGGCACCGTCCTTGATGGCACTGCGCTTACACCTCGTGAGACAGGAACCGTGCACCTTAGCTATCAACTGCCGCACGGCTCAATGAGCGTTGTGCGTCACGATTACCAACGCGATCAGTCTGTATCAAGCATTAGCTTCTGGTGGAAACCCGCCAACAGCGCGTGCAGCACACTAGAAGAATCAACGAGCAGACGTGCCGCCCTTGGTTGCGAATGATGGACCGACATTGAAGCGGTGCAAAAAGCTGTTAGGTGCCTCAGAGACAGAAAAGCACGTCGTCGATATTCCGGCTGATCTTCTTGATGCCATTTATTATCATCTCGATGCCTACGAGAACTTAAAATGAGCCAGCCGCTGCCACCTGCGCCAGCACCAATTGTTAGTTGCTTCGTCAGCTCGTCCCTCGCCTCCTCCACAATTGCATGATGACCGGCTGAAAAACTAAAGAAATTTGCTCGTTATCCAACTTGCGCAGTGTCAGAGCGTAAACTGGCGATCAATGACCCTTACGCAATTCGGTATGGCTGCGGCTCTTTAGAGATGGGGCACATTGTAAGCGATGATTCTTAAGTGAATGAATTCAAAGGTGAACAGCCATGGCGAAACGGCACAAACTTGATGATGCGGATGACAATCGCAGAAAAACCAAGATTAGGTTGAAAAAGGGCGAAATCTATTCACCTTCCAGTAGCAAGCCGCATCCGGCAATGGGCCTGGTGTTCGCCGGTGTTGGTCTTTATCCTTTATTGGTAGGAATGGGAGTGGTTCCGGTTGATCCAGGACGCGTGCACTGCCCGCTATTTGTTCTAATTGGCATTGGCGTAGCATTCATTTCTGGAGGATTGGCAGTAACGTTGCAAGGTCTCGGCGTTTCACCAAAATCGTGGGTTACGCAGTTGGTTGGGCTACTCTGTTTGGGAGGAATTCTCACACCCTTCCTATGGATTGTCTTCGGCAACAACTCCGTTCCCGCACCGGCAAAAATTTGTTTTGCAGCATTCCTTGGACTGTTTGTTCTCATCTTCGCCCTTTGTACAATCGCCACCCTTGTTCCTGGTTTGAGCGAAAGACTGGGCATAAAAAGAATTGAGTAAAAAATGGGCAAGCTGAAATGAAAGAAAAGGAGTTATTCCAGCGCTTTCGCAGCGCCATCGTTCATGCTGCGCGCTTGATCTTTACTGACTTTCGCACGCAGTATCAGGAAGAACGATTTTATTCCTTCGCTATCTATGCTGACAATTACGCAGGTGGCATGAACCCAGCCACTCAGACTGAGGAGGCATGGCAGAGGGCATTGGCTACAAACACAATGTACGGAAAAGACGAACTTGGAATTCTGCGATATTGTCCTGATGAGTGGGACATGGATTATTGCGGTGTTCCTCACCATAAAAAGGAGTGGCTCGATGCCATCCGGCTCATTGAGCCAATCTTAGATGATGAGAATCTCAGTTGGGAGCAGGCTGTTCGTCCAACGTTCGAGAGCATGATTGAGGCACTTGCTGAACTTGATGCAGACGGATTCTTTGGTCGCGGAAGTGAACGTGAAGAGATAACGCTCATGATCTGGATCACTGATTCGAGCCTGGCGGAGGAGTGGTGGGCGCATTCGATCAAGCGCTTGAACTCCGATGCAGTCTACAGGCGATTCATTGCGAGCGGCATACCTGAGTGTTATACCGCTCAAGTGCGCTGATTGCAGCTTCGCGCTATCCGGGGTAGCCATCTGCGCTTCGCACTATCCGCGGTGGCCATCTGCCCTTCGCACTATCCGCGCATCCATACGTCAAAGACAAATTTAAACGAGGCCAAAAATCGTCATTTTCGGCCTCGTAGCCGAGGCCGTTGACACTTATACAGTGCAGTTTTCGGTGTTCTGGCCCCGTGTACGAAGCCAAAATTTGGACTTTTTGGCCTCGTCAAAATAATGGGGTACCCCCAGGTTTACCCACGAAGACGAAGTCGAGCCCATCTCCCCAGGAGTTGCCTTCTTGGTGGACTTCCTTGAAAGATGGCGTGTCCTCCTGACAATGAGTATCGTTTATAGGGCCATTTTTTGCGTTTTGCGGCCTTCTATACGATACTCATTGTCAAGGAATGGCAGTTGGAGCGACTTTGCCTTAGTCTATGCAGATCCCGAAGTGCGCTTCGTGGTGCGCAGCCGCTTCGCCTTCCTGTCGACTCCGCCCTGGTGCAAGATCAAATGAGAAATGGAACCTTCCTTGCCGCCGGACATAGAGCGCCGAGAGCCAGAGCGTTTCTCGCCGCCCGAAACAAAACGCCGCGATTTAGAAGCCTCCTCGTTTTCGACGAAGCTGATCTGCGCATAGATTTCGCGAAAGAAGAATTTGTCTTTTGCATATGGAAATAATTCAATCTTGGACTGCCCGGTGGCTTGTGCCATCAGCCGCTCGCCCCGTTCCCCTTCGCGGAAGATCTTTATGACGAACTTGGGGTTCATCCGGTACGAGCCAACGTACTTATCCAGGAGTTTCGGTTTCACATTGATTGGCTTGAATTTCCTCGGCAGATTGTACGGCTCTCCCAGAAGAATTGCCCAGAGATCTCGCGCGATCAGGTCGATGGGAGCTCCAGTTGAGTTGCTCAAGATGATGGAGCAGAGCCGCTCGTCGAGTAAGAACTCTATGTTCGAGACAAAACCGTCGATGCCGCCTGCATGACCAATCACTTCTCGTCCAAACCGATCGTAGTGGAACAGCCCATAAGCATTGTTTTCAATTCCGGATTTCATCATCGCCTTCAGTTGCGCCTTCGAGATCAGCACGTTGCTTGTGAGCGCCCGTTCCCACTTGAGCAAATCTGGCGCCGTTGAATACATTGCCCCGGCAGAATAGGGAACGCTCATATCGATAAAGTCTGCGTTCATCAGCGAACCATCAGCTTTCCGCGTGTAGCCCGAGGCGCGATTAGACAGCACGATTTCTGCATCATCGACCCCACTCGCATCCATGTGCAAACGAGAGAATATTTTGTCCCTCAAAAAATCAGCATACGTTTCGCCGGACAGTTCTTCGATCAATATTCCAAGCATTGTATAACCCGAATTGCAATATTCGAAACGCTCGCCCGGAGCGAACTTCAAAGGTTCATCAAAAAAATGTTTCATCAGATCGCGAGGCGATGTTTTTTGCCGTTGGAATAAGCGGTATTCCGGAAGATCTGTATAACTGCGCAGTCCTGATGTGTGATTAAGGAGGTGATGAACGGTAATTCTCTTCCAGGCTTTTGGAAGCTTGCTGAGGTAATGTGATAGAGGCTTGGAAACATCAATCTTCCCTTGCTTCTGCAAGATCATAATCGCCATGGCGGTGAACTGCTTGGTAATGGATGCGATGCGAAATTTGGTTTCGATCGTATTTGGAACCCTGTGCTCCAGATTCGCAAAACCGGCTGCTCCGCTCCAGATCGCATTGCCGTTTCGCCCCAACAGAATCACGCCGCTGAAGTCGAAAGCCTTTTTGCATGCCTCGAAGTATTCGTTTAATTCCTGCTGCTGGGCGCGATGACCCTGGAGTTTTGTTCGTCTTCTGTCTGCCATTGTCTGTCTCGAAATTGAGGTTTAGATGCCGAGGCACCAAATTGGAAAAAACGGTGTAACCACTTTGTTGCAATTCGTCGTTAGTCTAGCACTATCCCATTCGCGCGGAGTTAGCTATGGCAGAACCAGTCAAGATCGAGCAAGAAGCCAAACACTTTCTGGCAGAGGCGAGGCACCGCGATCCGTTTACGGATGAATTCAATAAGATGCCTTTGAAAGAGCAGCTTGCCGTGACCCGAGCCATGGTCAAGGCGGAGCGCAATGAAGAGAAGGAGCATCCGGAACTGCCGAAAGTGACAATTCATACATTCGAGAGCGGGCACTTGAAGGACGTTCAAGTCCCTCGCGCCTGGATTGATCCCCGCTCGGGTCCGAAAGAAGTTTACCACCGCGACAAAGATCCGCAGCCTCACTCAGATGAGGCAAAAAATTTGGGCAAGAAACTCCTTCATGGACTTGGTGAGGTATTGAGGTTCAAGCGGCAGCTGGGCGAGAAGGTGGAGCGCGAACTTCTCAAGCAATAACCATTTGATAGTGTCCGCTGAAGCACGTAGAATGATTTCGACACTTCAGAGGTTACACATGCCGGAAAGTAAGTCAAAAAATGGAGTGCATTCAGACCTCCAGGAACTGTACGAGCGCTACAAGATATTCGGAGTTGGTCTTGTCATTTGCTCGACGCTTCCATGCATCACGCTGTTCATAATGTATGGCACCAAATCTGGTTTGCTTCATCTCGGCTCGCACATGCTCATTGTCGTCGTTTCCTTTGTCCTGGGCGTGCCTTTGATGCTGACACTGGCATATTATGTGAGCTTGAAGAGGATGCGTTATCTTGAGCGCGCAAGCGATCTGGTGCGCGCCGGAAAAACGCAAGGCATCGTTCTGCTAGGCAAATACAAATTGAAGGCGCAGAGCGGTAACATGGTTCTAATCCTTGATCTCGCCAGTGATGAAAACAGTGATTCGGAGCGGTATTCGATCATTCCCAATCCCGCCTTGCAAGAAATTATTTCCGCTTGTCCCGACCTCAGCGATTCTGAGCCAGGCGATGAGGAGAAAACGTCGGCTGTGGAGAAAAGCAAGCTCATTGCCTATATGGATCCTGAGACGAAACGCCCTGTCGCCGTCGAAATGGACGGCAAAATTTTGTGGATAAGCCCGCCGGAGAAGCTGGCTGGTTGAGCAGGGGCGCTAGTTTTTCTTATCCGGTTTGTCTTGATACAAGTCGGGAGTCTCCATGAAGGCGCTGTCAAGCAAGTTGCCGGATAGTATCGCTGCCTCCGCCGTTCTTTCCTTTTTAAAACCAGTTGGATAGGCAAACAGTTGATCAGGATCCAACTCCACTTTCGTTATCGATAGTGCCTTCATCGTGTGCCCGGTAGTTCCATCGTTGTAATCGAATGAAACGGCTAGCGGGAAGCCGCCGACCTTAGGCAGTTTGAATACCGCCCAGATCAAATTCTTCACTTGCGCCGGCACCGCCGGTGGTTCGGCCGTGCACCATACAGAGACGGCCACCGCCTGAGCTCGGTTGCGCGCCACACCGGAGTAAGTGGGCATCATCATGCCGACAGCCGCGCCATTTGTCGGAGCGCTCAACTTCAGAGCTTTCGTACCGCCGAAGGTAACCCTCACGGGATCCAGTTTGCGGCCTTCGAAATAGTCAGTGGTAGCGATCATGCCAGGGCATCCCTGGCGCGAGAATTTGTCCAGTGTCGTTTCATAGCAGAGCTTCTCGCGGGTATTGAATGCCATTACTTTCCAGTCAGGAGCGCGAGCAACAATGTTGCCGTCATGCGCCACGCCCGTGATTTTAAATCCGGTCTGACCGGCATAAACTGTCATTTGACCCAGTTGTGCGGTTTTGTATTTGATCGCGTAAATCGATTCTTTTTTCGTTTCGTGGGCTTGCTTTTGCTGCAGCGGTTTGGACTGAGCCGGACAGGTCAACGGACCGATAAAACTGAGAATCAAAACGGAAAGCAAAGCTTGTTTACGATTGACCGCATGGCGGCCTGCGGCGTTTTTACTTTGGTTGGACTTCATCACTGAGAACTCGCTTTGACCTTTCCATTCTTGCACAAAATGAAGCGTGCGGCAGAGTTTTAGAATGTTCAAAAAGTAAAAGAGCGGAACTCAATCGAGTTCCGCTCAGTCCGCGGGAAATCTTGCGAACTAGCTGCGCTGCCGGGCCGGCGCGCGAGAAGTTACAGCCGAGAATTGGCGGGTGGTGTGCGCACCATATGCGGTGCGGGTGTTTCCCTTCAGCATGGCCAGGTTTTGCTTGAAGCTGCTCCAGTCGAAGTTGACCGGATCTGTTCTATCACTTGGCTGGATTTGTCCATGTCCATAGATGTTGGCTATTTGAAAGCGATCTTTAAGATAGCCTGCCAGGTGCACTACGGATTCGAGCTGGGGAGCCGTATATTGCTGCTTGCCTGTGCGCACGATTTCAATTCCGATGCTGTTGGCATTCGTGACACCCTTGAGGGTTCGACTCGTATCGACATGGCTGCTTGTGTAGGAGGGGTCGACCGTTTCATAAATCGTTCCGTCGCGATCGACTATGTATTGAGCTCCCGGGTGGACGAGCCCCCGGCTGTTCCAACTGTCCACAACTCGTTTGGCATCTGCTAACTGAGTGGTCTCGGTCGAGTGCAGAATCAGGTTGCGAATTGGACCGCGGCGGGGGCGAATGCCACCTTTGAGTCCGTAATACGAGACGGCGCCGGCTCTCACCAGATCCTCCGGTGAGTATTTGCTTGCCTGGCCGTCCGTGAAGCTCATTTGAATGGTATTAGATGTGGTGGCATCGAATTTGGAAAGATTGATTGGTGCCGACCACATGTAGTTTGAGTGTCCTCCGGACTTGGCCGCTGCGATCTTCTTGCTGGCGTGTCTTGAGGCATGGGCGAGTCGCTTTTTGCCGTGTTTTGCTTGAGCTATGGATTTGTTGTGATTCGATTTTCTGCCGGTCTTGCTTACCTTCTGGGCGACTCTGTTGCTTGCTTTACTCTTGCTATTTCTAGCAACCCTTGTCGATTTCTTGCTGTTTGCTTTTGCTCTTACGGCTTTGCCTCTGGCGGCGTGATGCGCTGAGACAAAGGCCGGCGGTTTGGTTCTCGTGAGAGCAGCCAATCTGCCCCCCATCGAATAACCTGGCAATTGAGCAACGGCAAGCATAGCTAAAGCCGTGACAAGGGCTCTATGAAAACGAAATGGCATTCGGGTCTCCTTTTGTCAATTTGATGTGAGGAACGGCAGCTCATCTCAGGATCAGCAAATTAAACGCAAGGAACCCTTCGCACCAGTTCTAAGCTTCCGGCTCAAATGGCTGGTGTGGAGTTCTGCAGTTTGCTTTAGGGTCTCGCAGTAAGCGAATATGAGCAGCCGGACACAGCTCGCGCCAACGAGCCGGTCAAACGAGGGATTTGTGCTTCACATGCTCATATGTGAAGTGCACTACCTTTCAGACGACGTCTTGATAAAAACGTGCCTGCCATATTGTTCTAACACAAATGATCCAGAGTTTTTTCAAAGATTCGTTAAGGACTGATGCCGCTTTTCGCCTCTTTCTGTGGGTGAAAGCCAACCAAAGTTCGAGTTAGTGGACCATTCAAAAGCATCTCGTCAAGCGCCTTTTGCAGGTGCTCATCTTCGATCAACAATCGCTCTGCAGTATGAAAAGAATTGCCTTCAGCGGCTATCAGAGCCGCTTTACGTAAGAGCTCTTGAATGAAGGCCGGGCTTGCCCCGTCGGTTCTTGAAACTAATCTTTCCATATCCTTTACTTGCAGCTCGACACCTTTTGCATATTGCTCAATTAATCGCTGCCGACATATAGGATCAGGTAGCGGAAATTTTATAGCCTGATCGACTCTTCCTGGACGCAGGGCCAGAGCCGGCTCCAGCACTTCCGGTCTGTTTGTGGTTAGAAGAAAGATTATCTCCGTTTCTTTCGTCAAACCATCCAGTTCATTTAAAAGCTGATGCAAAATCGTTTGCCCGAGTGTTTCATCGCGTGTGTGAGCAATGAGATCAACATCCTCCATTATCACCAGTGATGGTGCCAATAGTCTGGCCAGTTGGAAAGCTTCTTTGACAAGCCAGAGCTGTTCTCCGGAGAGGAGAAAAACGGTTACGCCAGCTAGATGTTGGGCGAGATATTTTGCTGTAATAGTTTTGCCCGTGCCCGGCTTGCCGTAAAACAAAATGCCGCGCTTCAGCGATTTCCCTGCTTTTCTCAGAGAATCGGAATGTTTGTAAAAGCTCATGACGTTGCGTTCGATCAACTGCATCGTTTCTGGCGGCAAAATGATCTCGCTCTTTTCCACTGCGGCAAACTCATGGAAGCGGATTTTGAGCCAATTTGATACATCGGCGGTTTGTTCCTGCCCTTCCAGGGAAAGAATTTTCCCCTTAAAAACGCTGTGGTGGCAAATGAGCTCGCGTATCTCTTCCAGAGCTTTAGTATTCAAGTCGTTTGAGGGAGAGAAGGCTATCAGCTCAATGGTTGCGCCGCCTTGATAATACAATTGGGCTGAGAAGCAAATTTTTCCATCGGGACAATCAACCATGTATATGCCGTTGCGCGGGCATTCCATGCGCTCGTTCGTCCCTATGTCTATGTTGTCGTATTGAAGCGGTATAAGCGATATCTGCACGTTGGTTTGTGAAACATGGCGCAGACCTGTGCCGGCATAGCCGATGAGTTCGTATGTGCCCTTGTGCAACTCGGCATACTTTCTGATCGCGATGTGCACGTTAGGCAGGTCGACACCCTGAAAAGCACGGCTCGACAAACTAAATTTCCCGACATCGGTTTTGAAGAAGCGAGATAACTTCAGGCCTAGATACTTCTCTCGCTGGCTGACAGAGGAGACAATACCAGAGCAAATGATCGCCCCCAGTATGAAGACGACGCAACTTATCAAACCGGCATCTGCGTTACTCATGCAAACCCATTATATCCATCCGGTCGCGGGCGTGCTGAGCGTTTCGCAGGAAAGATAGTGATATCAAATACGGCGGCGCAATCAATCAGCACGAGCCGCTTGACATCGTGTCTATATCACCCTTGTATCGTTTTATTGCCGTTACGCCCTGGGTATTAAATGTTAGGCCTGATCTTTAAGCAAAAGTGATGAATGCGAGCGACATCCAGCAAGAATTAGAGTCCGGCAATTGCCCGCATTGTGGCAAGCCGGCGAACTCAGTCGGTGCTTCCGCCCAATGGGGCGGACAGGATGATTTTTGCGCTTGTGCTGATAACCAGGGCGCTCAAGGAAACGAGAACAATCAAGCGGCCGAAGGTTCTTCCGGTGACCAGAAAGGCGGCGCTCAAAAAAACCTGGCTGACTCGGGCAGTTGGGCTGTCGTTACTGTGCCGCCGCCGCCTCCGCCCAAGCCAAAGCCCAAGCGTCCGAAAAAGGAGCCTCTTGCCAGTCCGTTTTCCTTTAGCGGTCCGCGTCTGGGCGAGGAAAGCTCGCCTAAGGCAGGCAAGCCGATAAGTGACCAGGCGGCTGAGCTGAAGCGTAAAGAAGAGGAGCTGAAGCGCGAAGAGGAAGAGCTGCGCAAGAAAGAAGAAGAGCTGAAGCGCAAGGAAGAAGAGGCGGCTGATCTGAAGCGGAAAGAGGAAGAGCTGAAGCGCGAAGAGGAAGAGCTGCGCAAGAAAGAAGAAGAGCTGAAGCGCAAGGAAGAAGAAGCGGCTGAGCTGAAGCGGGAAGAAGAAGCGGCTGAGCTGAAGCGGAAAGAAGAAGAGCTGAAGCGCGAAGAGGAAGAGCTGCGCAAGAAAGAAGAAGAGCTGAAACGCAAGGAAGAAGAAGCGGCTGAGCTGAAGCGGAAGGAAGAAGAGCTGAAGCGCGAAGGGGAAGAGCTGCGCAAGAAAGAAGAAGAGCTGAAACGCAAGGAAGAAGAAGCGGCTGAGCTGAAGCGGAAAGAAGAAGAACTCAGGCGCGAAGAAGAGGAACTGAAGAAAAAAGAGGAAGAGCTGAAGCGCAAGGAAGAAGAGGAAGCGGCTGAGCTGAAGCGCAAAGAAGAAGAGCTGAAGCGCGAGCAAGAAGAGCTCAAGAAAAAAGAAGCGGCATTGAAGAAAAAAGAAGAAGAAGCGGCACTGCTCACAAAGCGAGAAGAGGAGCTGAAGAGAAAAGAACAAGAGCTCAAGGAGAAAGAAGAGAAAGCATCCAGACAAGATTCCGGCGACCAGAAAGATCAACTCGACGCAGGCAGACCGCCGAAAGCCCGTCCGACTGCTGAGGAGTTGATTTTCAAGAAACTAAAACCGCCGGCCGATGCTGCGCCGGGTGAAGCAGCCGCCTCTGCATCGAGCGGGTCGGATGTGGATTCCGGTGCACAGAAAACATGGAAACCTGGTGAGATCGATCAAGACACCGGCTCATCACGCTCGAATTGGAAGGACGAGATCAAGCTCTACGAGATTGCTTACGAGCAGCAGAAAGAGCGCAAGAAAAAGAAATCGGCATCTCAAGCGTATAAAACGGCTATGCTGGTTGGTCGCGCCAAGTTGTTGGTCTTCGGCATTGCCGCCGCCGTTCTAATCTGGTTGGGGGCACCGTATGCGGCGCGCATCCCGGCAGTCAAATCCATGATTCAATCAGCCCAGAATATGTTTAATACCTCTGACAAGCAGGGGAAGAAGTCGAAGAAATCAAAGAAGAGAAAGCAGTCATGAGATCGATCAAGCAGCAGCGGAGCAGGACGGCAGGATCAGCTCGAGCAGTCGTAAAAGCGCTGCCTCTCGTTCTTGCCATCGTATTTGGTGCCTTTTTAACCATGCCGTGCGCCGCTGAGGATTACTATAAGATGGGTTGCGAGGCTTATGAGAAGAACGATTTCAGGCAGGCGAAGAGGTGTTTTGAGTACGTAAAGAATCAGCAGCCTAAATATTGGCCGGCGCGTTATCAATTGGCCAATACATTCATGAAGCTGGGGGCAAAAGAGGATGCTCTCGCCGAGTATCAGGCATGTCTGGAGCAAATGCCTGACTTCAAGACAGCTCAATACTGCAAGGCGGCAATCGCCGGACTGAGTAAAGAAAATGCATCACGGCAAATGAGAGAATCCTTGTCGGCAAGAAGAGACAGCGAAGCGAAATCAAGGCATGAAGCCGTTATAGAAGATCAGAAGCAACGTTTTGAAGCCAACGTCCAGGAGCTGCGAAGCAAACGCGAGCAGATAATGAGTGAAGCAAAGAAGCAAGCGGATGTCATCTTGTCCGATGCCCAGAAGCAAATCAAGGATCTCGAGGAAAATGGCAACTATTGGGTTCGCGATCAAACAGGAAAACACCTGGGCGTTCCCTACCGGGTGCGCAACCAAATTCTATCGGAAGCACGCGAGCGTGCCGATCGCATAATGCATGATGCCGAGGTGCGAGCGCAAGGAATCAAGATTCCCGAGGCTCCGGATTGGGAGGCGCTCAAGGAGAGCGTCCCGGCTGCTCGAAGACGTGGTTATCCGCAGCAAGGACGTTGATTATCAGCGCGACATCATCATTTCGTCCACATTTTGTTTTTTCAGCTTGCCGCCCAACATAACCTCGAGTTCGTTCTCGACCCTTTTGTAGTCTTTAGGAATTTGAAAAAGATTGTCGGCAAATGCTTCGCGCTTTACACTTTTCACTCTTTGCATATGCACGTTTCCCAGCGAGCATTGTGATGTAGCCGCCATTGGAAATCCGTACCCGGGAGGCACTTCGGAGAGCGCGCTCAGGGCGTTTGCCAAGCCGTCGTTGAGCTTGATTCTGGAGGCGGTACTGAAATTGACCCGGCAGGGCAGCCATCGCTGTTTCTTATTCGCCCAGCTCGGCAGGATCTCACCCTCGCAGAGAAACGACCCACAAGGCTCTCCAGCTATAGTGACACCTTGCCGTTTCGCCACATTACCATAACGCATTTTTTGATTGTAATTTTCAGGCAACCAGGTGGCGATCTTTTTTCGCATGTATGTTTTGGATTCGCGGCTCAGTATGATCAGCTCTTTGTAATCCGCAGGCTGGATCAGGTAAGCCATGAAACCGCCGTCGATTTCGACCCTTGTGCTCGTCAAATGAATTGTGCAACGTCCGTATCTCGAGTCGGCCATATCGATGAGCCAACCCGGCTCAAGTTTGTTCTCGGCGCGGACTGGCGGCCTGATGACAAGAAAACACAGAAATGCAGCTGGCATTATGGACCAAGCGCATAGTTTAGCGAGCTTTGCTCTCGTCCTCATGAGATGGTACCACATACGGTGCTGGTATCGGTTCCGGCATCGCTTCGTTCGGCTAGAGCTAAAGTATTGCAGCCGTTCAGGCTGACAGCAGTGAGCTGAGTGACTTGCCTTTGCTGGACTCTTTCTCTTCCTCTTCGAACTCGTCGCCGGGTTCGAGATGGAAGCCTTTCAGCCAGCCCTTGCTGTCGTAAATCGATTCGCGCAGCTCACCGGTTTTGCCATCTTTCAGGGCAATGTCTCTGTAGAGTGCCAGCAGCTGCAGGGTACTCATGATACAAACGTTTTTGTGACTGGCGTAGTTGACCACTTCGGGATCTGCGTCGTCTCCGCGCTCGTGAGGAGCTTTGTCGCTCACTTTCCCGATGATCAGAAGTCCCTTTGGCTCGACTCCTTTCTCGCACCAATAGCGCGTCTGCGAGATGGAAAGCTCTCCGAGATGACTGCGCTCGGCCGAGCCTTTTGTCGAGATGATGCGAGCGATCGCCACTTTCTCGTCATCATGCTCGAGGAGCAATTCATGTTTGTCATCCTCCGACTGCGTAACTTTCCAGCCGGTCAGACCAAGAATTCGCTTGCAGGCGTCGAGCAGATCATCGCCGTCAGCAGCTAACAGCGTGTTGCGCAAGCCCTTTGTCAGTGCGGCTTGAGTCTCGATCTTCCTGATTTTTTCTTGTGTATGCCGAATCTCTTCATTCAACGCGTCAAGCTCTTTGTTCAGGTGCTTGAGCTCGTCCGAGAAGTATCGTTTGCACCAATCCGGTACTGTGCTTGGGCCCATCTGACTCACCACTGCTGTTATGTCCTCATCTAAACCGTTGGTCGCTTTCTCCGATGCCAGCGCAGCTTCGAGATTTGCATTCGAAACTTTGACCGTCTCCACACTCTTTTCCGCAGGCTCGGTTTTTCCTGACGAATCATCAATTATTTCAGCAATTTTCTCTAATGTCTCAACTTCTGCCGATTTTTCATGCGTAGCTTTATCTTTCTTCGCGCTCGGCTCCTCTTTGTCGTCATCTTTGAGGTCATTTTTTGAATCCTCATGGACGTGAGACGGCTCTTCATGCTTAGTCTCGGCTTCATTTGCCCTGGACTCGTCATGGCTTTCAGCCGCGGGTTCCGGCTCATCCTGTTTTACAGACTTTTGCTCCGGCTCTTCTTTCGCCTCGGCTTCATCCTTCTCGCTTTCTGATTTGAGTTCGCCCTTCTTGAGCGCATCTCTGATCATTTCGCGCGAAGCCTCAATCTCGCTGTGCAGAGGCTCCAACAATTCCTTGACGGTGGAGGCGATGTCCTCTTCTTTCAGAATGCCGCCGTCCTTGAAGCCGTCATCATCTTTTTTGGGCTCCGGCTCGTCTTTCTTCGATTCCGGCTCATCCTTGCTGTCAGAATCGCTCTTTTCCGGCTCTTCTTCTTTGCTTTCTTTCTTCTCGGCTTGCGGCTCTTCGGCTACATCCGCTTTGTCATCTTTTTGCTCTTCAGGCTTAGAATCGACATCCGCCTTCTCTGCCTTTTTCTCCGCCTCTGGCTTTTCATCGTGCTCTTCGGCTGCAACTTTTTTATCATCGGAACTTGAGGGCTCGGCTTTTTTCGACTCCGGTTCTGTCTTATCAGTTTTTTCGCTGAGAGAGTCCTCGCCGGCCGGTTCTTTCCCTTTATCCTTGCCGCCTTCATCGGCTTTGGCGGCCAGCTCTTCGCCGATTCTGGCTATGTCCTCTTCGGACAACATGTTCATCTCTTGAGTGGCTGAGAGGTCCTTGCTCGCATTGGCATACTGCTCGCCGCCAACTTTGAGCGTCAACTCCTCGGAGTTGATCTTCTCGACATCGACCGGCGGCAGCGCTTCTTCAAGAGAACCACCAGTCTGGGATTCGATCACGAACCAGAACAAAGAGACTCCGATCTTCAAAACATCGCCGTCATTGATCGGCTCGGGGCCTGAGATCTGGTTGCCGTTTAGAAAAGTGCCGTGCCGGCTCTTCGCGTCTTGAACTTGATACTGCCCGTTTTCATAAGTGATTATGAAGTGGAAGCGCGAAATTGATTGGTCGCCACTGATAACTATGTCATTGAGATCGTCTCGGCCAACCCTGCATCGTGGCGTGGTTATCGGTATCTTGCGATTGGACACCAGATCGACGAGAAATGCGGTTGGAACGGTAGGTGTTTCGGTCTTTTCCATTGGTTCTTTTTCCGACTCCAGCACTTTTGCCACGTCTACGCCGGTTTCAGCGCATTTTGGACACGATGACCCCTTAAACTCCTGCTTGCATAACGTGCAAACTTTCACCTTGGCCATTGTCCATTCCACCTGAATTTCCGCCGGACTAAGCGAGGTATGAAAGCGCCTCCCATAGTCTCAGAGTAGGTCGAGAACAGTGCCCTTTGCTACTCTTGGTCATCATAAGATGTTCCACGAGAGAACGAATATAAACCTTATAAACGCGATTGGCACTTCAATAGTCTTTATCAGACAAACTTTTGCAGGATCGCGAGCGGCTTCGGAGCTGTGGATGCCGTCCAGGAAAGTATCTTCGCCATCGCCGCTTTGTGAGGTTCTCACCGACAAATTGACCGGTAAGCGCCCGTGTTATCCGTCATTGCCGAAATTCACAGGCTCTCAGGAAGTGGAGCGCAGAGTTGCCCCCGGAAAATCGGCGCCCGATTCAGCAGCCTGCTGTGTATAAATTTCGCGGATTCGAGAACATATGTATGTGTGCTTTTCAATAGCAACATTTCATCGTCGCAGTGTTGGGCGCTGCCAAATTATTGGGCACTTCTTTAGTATTCCGCGCCTCCGGCAATTAAAGCATCTGCGGCGCTGACGTTGTAGACTTGGACAATGCCCTTTAGAGAGTGAAAGAGAATGACTGAAACGGAAGGAACGGCGGTATCATCAGCTTCTTTTGTCGAATACCTCAAGAGCCTGCCCTGGTGCAAACAGGGGGAAAACGTTTTGGTGGCCGTCGGCAAGGCTACACCAGATGTGGTTGAGCTTATGAAAGACCACGAAGTGAGGGTCTTTCCGGGTGGCATGACTGTGAAGATGCAGAAGTCCGTGCTGACAAATTTTCAGCGCAAGTACGACGATGGTGAGCCATTACCGGTGGTGATAGTTTGGAAGACTACCGGGGTGGAAATCTGGTACAGAAAGCATAATCCATCGGAGTTTCCATATGACGGCTGGTCTGGTGGGGCGGCTGCTGCATATGAACAGGAAAGAGTTTTGATACCAGCTGATATTTTTGGAGCCGATTTTGCGAAGTCGCATACTGAGCTGGTTTCAAAAGCATCTGCTTGTCCTTCGATTATGCCTCCTTATTGATGTCTGATGTCGAATCTGGTGGCAAACAAAATAATCAGATAGAGGATTCAACTCAGCCGGCGGATGAGGTTGACTTGAGCGCGGAGGTGATCGCTGTTCTGGCGCGCGCCGGCATCGAAATAGGCGATCTGGCATTTGGAAAGTATCAGGTCCTTAGCGTCATCGGCAGCGGCGGCGCTGGAACAGTTCTGAAAGTTCACGATGTCAACCTCAATAAGCTGCTGGCTTTGAAAATTCTCAATGCGGTCGTCAAAGCCGACAAGGCAGCCATTCGTTTTCAAAATGAAGCGCGGGCATTGGCTCGCCTATCGCATCCCAACATTGCCGCAATTCATGATTTTGGACTGTCCGAGCGCGGCTTTCCCTTTATGGTCATGGAGTACATGGATGGTGTGACCCTCGAGCGCTGGTTGCAAGAGAAAGGCGCTCTTCCAATCGACAGTTTTATCCGAATCTTCTTGCCGGTTGTGAAGGCTCTGCAATTCTCGCACGAGTGCGGCATAATTCACCGCGACATAAAACCGGCCAATATTATGCTGATACCAGATGAGGTGCCCGATCATTTTGTCGTAAAGCTTCTGGACTTCGGCGTTTCAAAAGCTATATTGGCTCAGGATTCTGGAAAACAAGGGCTTACCTCGTTGGGTTCCCTTGTCGGTACGCCTCTCTATATGAGTCCCGAGCAGGCGAAGGCGGGTACGATTACCTCTCAGACGGACATGTACTCGCTCGGTTGTGTCATGTTTGAATCTTTGACAGGCAAGCCGCCTTTTGAAGGTGAGACTGCCATGGATGTTCTTTTCATGCATCAGACAGCGCCGCCTCCCGGTATCTCTGAGTGGAGAAACGACGTTCCTGCCGAGATTATCGATATCATTGACAGGCTGCTCAAGAAAAATCCTGACGAACGTTATGAGAATCTGAGCGAACCCCGGCAATGTCTTTCAGATTTGCAGGGAGACGATATCGAGGCGATCGCCGGCAGCGACGAGGTTGCGGCAAATGATGGCGAAGAAATGTCGAGCGGTACCCTTTCGCCGGCTGCTGAGACTGTCTTTTCGCCCTCTGCCAATAAGGCTCAACGCTGGGTGGTTTCGTCTGCGGTTTCAATCTTTGCTTTGCTCATGATTTACATCATCTTCTCAGCCGCTCCGCATCCGTTTACCCTGAGTAAGGTGAAAGGGTACGGAGATTCGGCTCAGTTGCCCGCCACCATAGGCAGTGCCGAAAAAGAATACAATCAGGCAACCAGGAAATCATTAGCCGAAGATGCCCGCGAGGTCTACGTGGATCTGCCGATGCAATGGACCGATCGGGATATGCGCATCTTTCAAGACAATACTCAGCTTCGCAAACTTACGATTGCCAAACAAAGCATCACCGATGCCGGCCTGCAATATCTTGCGGGCGTCAGCAGTCTTAAGGAGCTGAGACTCAATTATACAAACGTCAAGAATTTAGACGCGCTGCGGCATCTGACAGGATTGGAGGTGCTGGAGCTCAAGGGAACCCAAGTTGACGATAGTTCGCTGGACAATCTGAAGAACATGAATGAGTTGAAGCACTTGAACGTCTGCGACACCAAGGTTAGCCTGACCGGCTTGAGGAAACTGACTCATCTTCCCGCCCTGGCAAACGTCAATCGCCCCTTACCGTGGACGAAAGATCAGCTCAAGTATGTTCTCGATCTTGCCCGCCATTACCCGCGGTGCCGTTTTTTAAGCGACCCGCATAAATCATCAATCATTGGTGAGATTTCGGTGCAGGCTAAGAATTGTTGGAAGCGCGCCGATCATGAAGGCGCCTACGATCGTTTCGATACGATCGTCAAAATCCTCGAGCTTAATGCGGACGAATACAGTGATCTTCTCTTGGAAAACCTGCACAGTTGCATAATTGCAGCCGATCAGATGCATCAGTATGACCTTGAAGAGCGGCTCTGCGCCAAAGGCGAGCGTCTCGCTCGACAATTCAAAAATCGCGCGGCGATGATAATCATATGCTCGCTTGATAACAATCTGCAGGTTCGCCTCAAACATGATGCCGCCGCCCGCAGTGCCGAAAAGCGCTTGCTGTCCGAGCTGAGCCAGCCTGACGCTCCGCCTGAGCTTGTTTCGTTCATGCCGATTGAGCTGGCAGACCGTGCTTTTCATCGCGGCGACAGAGGAACGGCCATGCACTGGTATGGCATGGTTGTGGGGGCGGCGCGAACGGCACTGAGCAAGCCGGAGGCAAAAACAAATGCCGATTATAAATCGAGCCACGAGCGCCGCCTGGCGTATGCGCTCAAGTCCAGGGCGCACCTTTATCGCAATCAGCGCCAGTGGCAAAAAGCAGAGCCGGAATACTCAGAAGCTCTTTCTCTTTTTGAGAAGGAAGAGCCGGCTAAAGCCGACGATCGATTTCAAATTGTCTGTTGTCTTGCTTCTCTGGCTGATGTGCAATCAAACCTGGGCAAGTCGACTGACGCGCTGGCCACTAACGAGCGGGGAATTGGCTATTTTGCGTCCGAGGCGTTCGCGACGCCACCCGGCATGGAAGGGGGATTATTATACGCCCGTCTTTATTTGTATGAGCAACGAATCAAACTGCTAAAGAGTGGACATGGACGATCGAAAGAGGCGCTGCGGAACTGCACAAAAGAAATGCACTTGTTGCAAGCGAAAATCAAGAAGTTGAACGACGAGAAAAAAGGCAAAGGCTCATGGTATTTCCTGCGTACCATGGGATTTGCATTGTAGTGCTCGGTCGGCTCTGCCTCAGCTGCAGAGCGGCTATTTTTTGACGGGCAGAACGTTGATTGCTTTGATAACCAGTTCAACCTCATCGCCCATCTTGAGGTTCATCTCTTCAAGCGACTCGGTTGTGAGGACTGAGGCCATCTCACCAGGATTGGTTATCTCGAACTTCACAAGCGACATTATCGAATCGCTTTTGATTGAAGTGACCCTGCCTGTGACTTTGTTTCTTGCGCCAAGTTTCATAACCAACCTCCAGGTACAAACGAACTTTAGCAATCCTGAGCAGTCGCGATTAGTCTGATTCGGTTTGCACCTATTGGCAAACCTGGCTTCAGGATCCTATAGTTGTTATCACGTCGGACGGCGATTTACAAGGGCAAGGCGCAATTGCAATGCTTAAATATTCACCTGAGTCCTGGCTCTGCTGAGCAGTGCTTGCTTGAAGTTTCGGGCGGCGGTGACGGCACTATCGGCGGTTTCACCATAAGTGACGAAGTGACCCATCTTGCGCTTGGCACGTGCCTCTTTCTTGCCGTAGAGCACCATGTCGATCACTTGTGGATGCTCGGTTAGCGAGCGCACATCGAGGTCTGCACCAAATGCGGTGGCGCCCTGGGCGAGCCAGATGTCACCGAGGAGGTTGGTCATGCAGAACGTGCCTTCCGAGACGAGCCAGGGAGTCGAGAGCGGCACTCCGAGAAGAATGCGGGCCAGAGCATCGAACTGGCTCATCGAGCAGGCATTCATCGAAACATGTCCGGAGTTGTGCGGGCGAGGCGCAAATTCATTTATATAGATGTACCAGCCATCACATTCGACACCAATTGAAGTGTTGCTCTTCGTCCGCGAGAGGAAGAACTCCACGGTTAAAAGCCCAATGACATTCAGTTTCTTGGCGGCATCAACGGCAATCTCGCTCACCTTCTGCTGCACCTTTGCAGGAATGCGCGCCGGGCAGATGGTCATGTCGAGAATGTGCTCGGTATGGATGTTCTCGAAAATCGGAAAGGCCACTTCCGGACCCTGCATGGGTCGCGCTACGATGCAACTGACTTCGGCTTCCAGATCGATCCTTTCCTCGATTATGCCCGAGAATGTCTCGAGCCAATAATTGTCGGGGTTGTCGAGCAAGGCGATCAGCTCTTTGCGATTGGCGACGGCAAATTGTCCCTTGCCGTCGTAGCCGCCTCTGGCTGTTTTTATAATGCAGGGATAGTTAGTATGGTCGGCTTGCATGCGCAGGTGTCCGGCAGACTCAGCCACCATGAAGTTTGCATGCGGCAGCGAATTAGCCAGCATGAATTTCTTTTCCATGACCCTGTCTTGAGCGGTTTTCAAAACTTTGACGTTGGGGTAAATGGGCTTCACGTTCTCGAGCGCTACCAGAGCGGCGCTCTCGACATTCTCGAATTCCCAGGTAACCAGATCGCAGAGATCGAATAAATAGTTCAGAGCCTCAAAATTGAGCCAGGGACTGTTTATCGCTTGTTTGACATGCTGGCATGCCGGCGCCAGAGGATCGGGATCGTAAACGATGACATTGCCCCCCAGCCGAAAAATGCTGTTGGTCAGCAACATGCCCAGCTGCCCGCCGCCGAGAATGCCAACCTGCTTCATGATTCCACCTCCGTGGAGCCGCGCAGTCTCTCCTGGACTATGGCATTTCCATCCAGAGCCTGTTTGGCTTTGGACTCGGTGAATGTCTCCAGTTTCTTTTTCAGTCTCTCGTCGCTCAGCGACAGGATCCTGATAGCAAATAAAGCAGCGTTCGTGGCGCCGCTTTCGCCCACGGCAAAGGTGGCGGTAGGTACGCCCCCGGGCATCTGCACGATGGAGAGCAGGCTGTCCAAACCACTGAGCGCTCGCGATTTAACCGGCACACCTAATACCGGCAGTGGTGTCAGTGAAGAGATCATGCCGGGCAGGTGAGCCGCCCCGCCTGCGCCGGCTATGATGATAAAAATCCCTCGTCCGGCTGCCTTTTCGGCATAGTCGAACATCAATTTAGGTGTGCGGTGCGCACTGACCACCGCGATTTCGTAAGGCACCCCGAAATCGATCAGGATGTCCTCGGCATGCTTCATCGTTTCGTAGTCGGATGAGCTTCCCATAACGATGCCGACGATGGGACGTCTCGCTTTGTCGCTGTTTCTGCTCATGTGCCTTTCCGTTCCTGCTGAGGTGCTCGAGGTCCGCGCCTAGTGCTTGAAGCAGCGCTGGCCGGTAAACAACATGGTGATGCCCTTTTCCTTGCAAGCCGCGATCACGTCCGCGTCCTTGATGCTGCCGCCGGGTTGCACGATAACGGAGATGCCCGCCTTGGCTGCCTCTTCAATGTTATCGGTAGCCGGGAAGAAGGCATCGCTTGCCAGAACGGCTCCGCGCGCTTTATCCCCCGCCTGAGCCAGGGCGATCTTGACGCTGGCCACTCGGCTTGTCTGGCCGATGCCGAAGCCCAGAGACCAGCCGTCCTTGGCTACGAATATGGCGTTGGAGGTCAGGTGTTTGACGACGCCCCAGGCGAATTTGATATCGCTCTTGAGATGATTTGGAAAATCACCGGTGACGCAATTGAATTTCTCAACCTCAGGAGTAGGTTCTTCGCTGCGCTCGATAATCCAGCCAAAGTCGCGCATGTCGCGGGTTTGCCACTTGTCGGATTCCCGCTGCTCGAGAATGCCCGGTTTCAAACGAAGGACGCGCACATTTTTCTTCTTCTTGAGCACTTCCATCGCCTCGGGTGAAAACGAAGGCGCAGCCACAATCTCAATAAAGTCTCGCACCACCTTCTGAGCCAGATCGCCGCCCACTTCGCCGGTGAATCCGAAGATGCCGCCGAAGGCAGAAAGCGGATCGGTGCTGTATGCTTTTTCAAATGCCTCATCCAACGTTTTTCCAAGAGCAACGCCGCAAGGGTTGTTGTGTTTGATGATGCAAGCTGCGGGGCGATCGAGCTCCTTCAGGAAACGAACCAGTGCGTAGGTGTCGACGATGTTGTTCGACGATAGTTCTTTCCCTTGCAGCTGCTCGAAGGGCGGGAAAGTCAGATCCGCATCGGCGTGTCCGGGGGGAGGGGCATACCAGACAGCTGATTGATGGGGGTTCTCTCCGTAACGCAATTTCTGATATTGCGAGAGACTGATTTTAATCAACGAGGGCAAGCTGTCGCCACCGCATTCGGTGCCACCATTGGAGGTTCCTCCGCTGCCCTGGGCGGCATCATGTGCATGTTTGTGTCCGGCGCCGCAGGTGGCCTGCTCAGTCTGCGCGTGCAGATAAGTGAAGATGGCCTGATCGTAGTTTGATGTGCGCTCGAAGGCGTCGCGAGCCAATTCTCGGCGAATTTCCTTGCTGAATTTGCCGCCGTTTTTCCCCACCGCTTCCAGAACCGGTTTGTATTGTGAAGGCTCGCAGACAATGCTGACCCTGTCGAAGTTCTTAGCGGCTGCGCGAATCAGTGATACGCCTCCGATGTCGATCTCTTCGACCATTTTATTTTCCTCGAGCTTCTCCTTCAGCTTTTTCTCGAACGGGTAGAGGTTGACGACCACCAGATCGATCTCATCCAGACCAAGCTCCTTGAGGCACTTCCTGTCCTCGTCGGTGGCGCGAGCCAATATTCCGGCAAAAACGTTTGGATGCAGAGTCTTGACTCGCCCACCCAAAATCTCGGGGAATTTTGTCAGACTTTCAACCGTCGAGCAATCGATGCCGTTCTCCTTCAGATGCTTGGCAGTGCTGCTCGTAGCTAAAAATTTGTAGTCCTGGTGCTTTTTCAGACCATTTAAAAACTCGACAAGTCCTGTTTTGTCAGAAACACTGATAAGCGCGGTCGACATTTCATCCTCCTCAATCGATTGATCTCGAGCCTGCTGCACCGTCGGCGGTGCAACTATTTGCCGGGCACCGGCAATTTTATTTCCTTTCCGTTTTCCAAACCTCTTATAGTCAGCGACGGCTTCTTGTTGCTGATCTCGCCAATGACCTTGGCCTCGAATTTATTGGCTTTGAAAGCGGCGATAACGCGATCGACGTGTTCCTCGGCGGCCATGGCGCATAATCCCATACCCATATTGAAGGTCTTGTACATTTCCTCCAGACTGATTTTGTCGGCCATGAACTTCATCAGCTCCGGAACCGCAAGATGATCTTCAATCACATAAGCCAGATTTTTGTTCGGTCTCATTATATTCGTCCAGCCACCGCCGGTAATATGAGCCAATGCCTTCAACGAGCCGGGATATTCGTTGAGCAGCACCATGACTGGTGTGGCATAAATAGCCGTGGGGATGAGAAGCGCCTTCCAGAAAGGCGAATCGACGGCGATCAATTTTCGGGCCAGAGAGAAACCGTTGGAATGAATGCCGCTCGAGGAGATGCCGATCAGCTTGTCGCCGGGCTTGAGATTCTCGCCGCTGAGAAGCGAAGGTCTTGATACGGTGCCCATGGCGAAGCCGGCTAAATCGAAATGACCGTGCTGGTACAGGTCGGGAAGCTCGGCCGTTTCTCCGCCGACAAGAAGCATGCCGGCCTGATCGCAGCCGGCGATAATGCCGCTGATCAAATTATCGGAGGCTTTCTCGTCCAGTTTGCCGGTGGCGTAGTAGTCGAGGAAAGCCGCCGGCGTGGCGCCTACGCACAGCAAGTCGTTGACGCACATGGCTACCAGATCTATGCCGATCGTCTGCAATTTGCCTTCTTCGATGGCAACGAGCAATTTCGTTCCCACACCATCGGTGGTGAGAGCAATGCCCAGATCGCCGTGCACGGGATAAATCGCTGCATAGCCGCCGCACGCCGGCCACAAGCGCCGGTGCCCTTCTCGGCGCGAAGCCAGTTTCAGCCGGGCTACAAAAGCGTCGGCCTTGCCTATGTCTACTCCGGCTTCAGCATACGTTTTAGGATCCATCCATTGCTCCTCGTTGTTCTGAATTGACAATCAGCCGCATCATGTTGCCACCATAGACAGTGCGTTTTTCAAAATAGCCAGCCCATCCGGAAGCTTTTTCCCAGCCAGAGCCTCGTCGGATTCAGCACTGCTCTCATCCAGATGAGATGCTGATTTCGCATCCTCGAGCATCCTGATCTTCATCGCATTCCATGCCGGATGTTGAGTGAAGCGAACGAATGCCTCAGGATGCGGCATCAGTCCCATGACGTTGCCGCGCGCGTTGCTCAATGATGCGATGCGCCGGAAGCTGCCATTTACATCGTTTGCATATCTAAGCGTGGCGTGCCGGTCGATATATTCCTCTTTGCCGCTCTTGGGACGAATGCGCCCTTCGCCGTGCCGGATCGGCAGCTCGATTTTTTCAAGCCCGGCGAAAAACCCGGTGCGAGCGGGGGCGGGCACCTCGAGCTCCACCCATTTGTTGATGAAGTGTCCACCTTCGTTATGGACGAGGCTGACTGTTTTCTCGGCGCCGTTTTGCGAGTCCGGTAAAAGCGACATTTGCACGAGAGCCTGGAAGCCGTTGCAAATGCCCAGCACCAGCCGATCCTTTTCGATGCACTGATGCATGGCATCTTGCAATTTGTCCATTATCTTGATTGCTAAAACTTTGCCGCTGGCAATTTCATCGCCGAATGAGAAGCCGCCTGGAAAGACGATCAGAGCATAGTCATTCAGGAGACTCGGCTTTGAAAGAAGCGACGTGATATGCACCTCATCGCCTTGAAAGCCCGCCGCTTGCAGACCCCAGATCGTCTCGGATTCGCAATTTATGCCGTCCCCTGAAATTACCAGTGCCCGGTTTTTGCTCATTCCCTTCCCTCTCTAAACATAATGGAATTCGCCCTCATCAAACGGCAATTGTGCATTCCAGGCTTTCCTCAGTTCGGCAACCGGAAGATCGATCAGCAGGCTCGCAGCCGCGGCGATATTAAGCGTACCGGTACCAGATACGGTGCCAAGCTCGTGGCAGGTCAGATCATCGGGCCATAGCGATTCCCATTGCTCGCGCTTGTCGGCCGGAACGCTTATGAGCAAATGACCGGGACCTTCTCCAAACAAAGCTTTCAGAATGTTGAGCTCTTGATCGGCCCGTCGGTGATCCGGTGCCGACAAAGTCAGCTTCTTGATTATGTTGTCGAGCTGAATGCGAGCGCCGCGGCTGCCGCCGAAACAGCACTCGGCCAGAGCGACGGCTAACCCGCCTTCCGATAGATCGTGGGCTGAGTTGACCAGACCAAGCTGTATGGCGTTGTGGAGCTTGCGGTACATCTGAGCGGCGGCGGGCAAATCAAGCGAGGGCAATTCGTAGGGTAAGCCGGCGTCCAGTTTGTCCAGCATACTGCCGTGCAGATGGCTGCCGCTCAGAGCCAGGCTGCCGGCGCTCAGCAGATAAATGAGATCACCTTCGTTCTTAAATTCCATGCTCAGGCACTTAAGACAATCAGGTGTGCTCCCCATTGCCGAAACAAGGAGCGTCGGCGGGATGGACAGGCGGACCACACCATCGTCGAAGTCGTTCTTCATGCTGTCTTTGCCTGAGATCAGCGGCGTTCCGTAAGCCAGGCAGGCGGCATACAGTCCCTGGCAAGTGCGCACGAGCTGCCCGAGCTTGTACTCGCCATCGGCGTTCCGTGCCGATTTGATCGGATCAGGCCAGCAGAAATTATCCAGCAAAGAAATCGTGTCCGGGTCGGCGCCGACGCAGACTGCATTACGCACGGCTTCATCGACTGCCGATATGGCCATCAGATACGGATCGTGTTCGCTCCATTGCGGGCAAAGACCATTCGATACGACCAGTCCCTTTTTCTGACCATAGATCGGCTTGAGAACGGCTGCATCGCATGGGGCAGTCTGCTCGCTTCCCATCAGCGGCTTGATCACGCTGCGTCCCTGGACTTCGTGATCGTATTGGCGGATCACGTACTCACGGCTGCAAATATTGGCATGAGCCAATAATGAAAGGAGCCAGGACTGAAGGTTCGACGGCGTTGCGGCCGGCAAGCTTTGCGTCGGCTCCTTCTCTGAAGCCTTGTCACTGGAGTGCCAGTACGCGCTCAAATTCATTCTGGGAACGCCATTGTGCAGAAAATCGAGATCGAGAAGGGCGACTGTCTTGCCGTCTCTGAGAACCTCGAAGTGACCGCGATCGTTGAACTCGCCGATGTCGCTCACCTCGACGGAATAGTCGAGAGCGAGCTTCTGCAGCGTCTCGAAGTTTCGGGTTGAGACGGTCATTCGCTCTTGTGATTCGGAAACCACTATTTGCCAGTCCTCCAGCCCTGAATATTTAAGCGGCACCGAGGACAGCTCGATGGTTGCCCCTCCTGTTTGACCGGCCATTTCTCCTACTGATGATGAGAGACCGCCGGCGCCATTATCTGTAATACCAGTGAGCAGACCCTTGTCCCTGGCGGCGAGAATGAAGTCGATGACGCGCTTTTGCGTAAACGGATCGCCGATCTGCACCGCCGTTACAGGCGAGCCTTCATGCAGTGACTCAGAAGAGAATGTCGCTCCATGAATGCCGTCCTTGCCCACGCGACCGCCGACCATGACGACGCGGTCTCCGGGTCGGGTGTGCTTTTCATACATCTTCAGTCCATCACGGCTGATCGGCAGCAAGCCGCCCGTTCCGCAAAAAACCAGAGGCTTCGAGCGGTAGGCGTCGTGGAAGAATATCGCTCCATTGACGGTGGGAATGCCGCTCTTATTGCCGCCGTCCTGCACGCCGCGGCGCACTCCGGTTGGTATTGCCCCTGGTGGCAACATTTTAGGACGATTGACGAGATTGTTTGATGAGGGATGAGCAAAGCAAAAGATGTCGGTATTGAAGATCGGCCTGGCACCAAGTCCGGTGCCGAGGATATCGCGATTCACGCCCAGTATGCCGGTAAGAGCGCCGCCGTAGGGCTCCAGAGCCGAAGGCGAATTGTGGGTCTCTACCTTGAAGCATACGGCCCACTGATCGTCCCATTGCACTACGCCCGAGTTGTCCTCGAACACCGAAAGCAGATCGGGGCGGCGTTCTTTCAGCGCCTTTGTCGCTCCCTTGATGAATGTCTTGTACAGGCTGTCGATTTTTACCGGCTGAGATCGGTCATTTGCCCCGGGTGCGCCATCACTGTAATGGATAACGGCGTTGAAGATTTTGTGCTTGCAATGCTCCGACCAGGTCTGAGCGATAATTTCCAGCTCGACGTCGGTAGGCTCCGGGCTCAACTTGGCTTTCTTTCTGAGGCTTTGAACGGCGGGGGAAGCAAAATGTGATCTGATCGCCTTCATCTCATCGACCGAAAGAGCAAGCAGGCGATCGCTGCTGAGCTTTGCCAGCTCCGCATCTGTAAGTCCATCGAGCCGGACGATCTCAGGCGCTCTGGTTTGGCTGGGCACGACGTCTGGAAAGCCAAGCAGGATTGAGTCTACGCTCTGATCAATTTTGCCGTCAATGCGCACTATGTGCAGTTTCTCAATCAGCGGATGAAAGAGCCTGTACTGAGCCCGCTCGATCAGGGCAGCCAGATCATGCTGATCATCAGCCTTGAGCGTGCCGGCGCCTTTGATCAAATGCGCCGAGCCGGAGGCGACTCTAATACTTTCGTGCACACCCTTCAGTTTGAGCGCTTCTTCAATTGTATGGGCAAGATTGTCCGTCACCCCGGGCAAGAACTGCTTCTGAGCAAACCAATAAAATCCAAGAGCGCTGAATTGATCGAAGAGATCGGCGATGTTTGCCGCACTGAATTCGATACCGGTTTGAAAAACCGGATCGACGAGCACTTGAGTCAAGCAATCGATCAAAGAATCGCGACTCGTTTTCAACGGATCGAACTTCACCCAATAAAGGGGAAAATCGGCATCACCCTGGCAGCGGACCGCAAATGAGATTACTTCAAGTCGCCCATTGGCTGCCGTTTTCTCCGCGCTGGTTTCCGCTTTTGCCGCTCTCATCACTTTGCTGTTTCCACCTTCTTGCGCTCGTTGAATCTGATCCCTTCTTTGGCTATCTGCTGCAGGACAGCCGGATAAAGTGCGTGCTCCACCGAGAGTCCGCGAGCCTTGAATGTCTCAAGCGTGTCATCATTGAAGCGCGGGAAAGGCTCTTGGGCAATAATCATGCCGTGATCGACTTGCTCGTCGACAAGATGCACCGTAACGCCGGAGACTTTGACGCCGTAATTGAAAGCTTCCTCATAACCGTTGGTGCCGGGGAACGCCGGCAGCAGCGAGGGATGAATGTTGATCACTTTATAGAAGCCCCGGCTGTCTTTGAAGCGCCTGAGAAATTCCGAGCTCAGGACCCGCATGTAGCCTGCCAGCACAACAAAATCTATTTCATATTCCTCGAGGTGTTTCAAGACCGCCTGCTCATGCTCGGCGCGCTTCATTCCTTTGTGGCTGAGAGCAAATGTTTTCAGCCCGTGTTGCCTGGCAATTGTCAGGCCCTGAGCTTCCGGATCGTTTGACACAACCACCTGTATCTTAGCGTCAAGTCGTTTGTCCGCCACCGCCTGGATTATGGCGTTGAGGTTGGAGCCACGTCCTGATATGAATATCGCTATCTTGAGTGGCACTTCGTGGCAATCCTCCAGGCTATGTCCTTGCGGTAATCCATGCCGTCAAATGAAACGCTCCGCAATGCCGAATAAGCCTTCTCTCGAGCCTCATCAGCATGGCTGGCCAGAGCGGTTACCGCCAACACTCTGCCACCATTGGTGGTTAATTTGCCGTCCTCGCTCAATTTTGTTCCGGCATGAAAAATGTAAATGTCGTTGCCCATGCCGGCTCCTCCGGGAGCGGCATCTTTAGACGCGCCGTCAATTGAGGCGATGGCGATCGCTTCACCTTTCGATGAGCTTTGCGGATAATTTTTAGCGCAGGCAACCACGCAACAGCTGTATCGCTCGTCCCAATCCAGGCGAACTTGATCGAGACTGCCGTCGCAGACGGCCAGCAGGGCCGGCACCAGATCCGATTTCAGTCGAGGCAGAAATGCTTGCGTCTCGGGATCGCCGAATCGGGCATTGAACTCAAGCACATAAGGTGAGCGGTCATCAATCATCAAGCCGATGAACAGTACACCTTTGTACTTCAAAGCCCCTTCTTTGAGCGCCGCTCTGATTGGTTCGATCACTTGCTCGTCGATCGAGGCTTTGACGCGCTCATACAGGGGCACCGGCGAGTAGGCCCCCATGCCGCCCGTGTTCGGTCCCTCATCATTATCAAAACGTCTTTTATGATCCTGGCAGGCGGCCATGATCAGCGCGTTTCGTCCGTCGCACAAAAGGAAGATGGAGAGCTCTTCTCCTTGCAAGCGCTCTTCAATCACCACCTTGTCCCCGGCGCTTCCGAATGTGCCGTGCTCGAAAATTTGATTGAGAGCGCTCTCCACTTCCTCAAGCGAATCGCAGACAAACACTCCCTTGCCGAGCGCCAGTCCGTCCACTTTCACGACGCGAGCCCATTGCGTCTCCCGGGCGAACTTGAGCGCCTGGGCTTTGTTTTCAAAAACGGCACAGCGTGCCGTCGGGATGCCGAGCCGGGTCATCACTTCTTTGGCATGGGCTTTGCTAGACTCCAGCCGGGCGGCGCTCTGCTCCGGACCGAAGACTTTCAGCCCCCGCTCTTGCATGTAATCAACTATGCCGTCTGCCAGTGGATTATCCGGACCGATGACGACAAGCCCGATTTTCTCATTCAGGGCAAAATCGCTCAGAGCCTCGAAGTTGTCGACCGCGATCTCGACGTTCTGCGATTTCGACTCACAGGCGCTCCCACCATTGCCGGGTGCGCAATAGACTTTGCCGACCAGAGGGCTCTGGGCAATCTTCCAGGTGAGAGCATGTTCTCTGCCGCCGGAGCCGACAATCAGTACATCGATTTTCTCGCTCTGCCCGCCGATAACTTCATCAATCATGCCGGCAAGTTCATCCAGGCGAGCTTGATTGGCGAAGATCTCGGCTCCGGCAATGTGATTGGCCAGCGATCCATAAAGTTTGTCGACCAGTTCTCGCTCGCGTCGTGACATCGCATCCGGTGCCTGATTCAACTCATGCAGGCAAATATCTTTGAAGCTGGCATCGATGCGTTCCTTGGCCAGTTTCTTCGCTCGCGAGAGCGCATTCGCCCAGGCGGAATCCTTATATATTTGCCGGATCAGCTCTTTGGAAAGATGATGACCCTTGTACAGAAGACGCAGCTCGTCAGGTCCGATGCTGTCGGCAAGGAGGATATTGCTCGAGCGACCGTGCTCGACAACGAATTCGAATTTACCGTCCCAGAGCGCCAGATCCTTTTCGGCAAAAACATGATAGAGCCCGAGCGCCAGATCGAGAGTGAGCTCGACCATCTCGTTGAAGCTCGACGCCGACAAGCCGGAGAGCAGCGCTGCCTCAGTCCAGGAAAGCAGGCGATCGGATGGCTCCAGCTTGGTGAAAAATTCGATGACCGGAACCGGAAACCATTCCCCGGGTGCCGGCACGGCCGGCAAACCGAGATCGCGCAAGTATTCAGGATTCCTGTCCAATCGCGATATCAACGAGCTGCCTTGCGGCATGCCGAAGCGAAAGACGACCTCCAGCGGTATGAGCCTGCGATAGACATCTTTTGCAGTGGTGAGGGAGGCGCGTTTGTCAGGCGAGTCATCAAGGTGCGGGTAAAAGTAGAGCTCGTGATTGAGCGATTGTTTCAGCTCGGGTGTCGGCACCCTGGCCTTGATCACCTCGAGATAAGCACTATGGGCGGTGGCAACCTCAGCGGCGGCCAATTCTTTTTCTCCGTCGGTAAGACGTCTGAAGTGATGAGGAAGACCGGACTGCTCCAGGCGTTTGTACACATCATGATTGAAACGGTTCTTCAACCAGTCGCCGCCGAAGCGCCGCAGATGGCGCGAATTTTTCAGGCTGCCCCAGAATGCCGAGTCTGAGAAAAGCTTGAAAAAATGCGCGCCCATGTAGGTGAGAGCACGACCTTTATTGGCGATCGTGTCGGGCATTTTTCCCCAGTCGAAGATCGAATAGTCGTCGCTGAATTCGAACCACAATGCCTCAGGATCACCCGGGCATTGCCAGAGGCGCTTTACGGACCCTTCATAAATCAGCTTCAGCCCTGGTGATTTATTCGGATCTGTCACTGGCTCTCCTCACATTGAATCGCTGCCTCGATCTGGCAAAGTATGATTGCTCAGCAGCTCTTTTCCTTCACCTTGTCGCGTCTGTCGATCAAACGCTGCTCTTCAAACGCCCGCCCTTCCAGAACACTGGTCGGATACTGGCCCGTCAGGCAGCCCGTGCACAAAGACTCTTGTG
>JAJPJO010000237.1 GCA_021324135.1 Pseudomonadota bacterium | reverse complement strand
TGAGCGGAGGAAGTGTAGTGGGTGTTGTCCGAGTAATCGCAATCGCGACCTTGCTCGGGCAGCACCCATTGCGCATAGCCATCAGGTGCATGCCTATTACTGCGTATAGTTTAGCCACGGCTGGGCACTGGACAGCAGAGCAGCTGAACGGGCTGGCAGCTTGCCGATCTGAGCACATGGCATCGTGCCGATCTGTGCACAAACGACAGCCGATCTTCCCATGACAAGCTCTTGATATACTGCGCTATATCAAAAACAGGCGATTTTGATATAGCGCAGTATATCAGCTACGCGGATTCGCCACCTCATATCGATTAATCGATTCCGATCTTCATCATGGCGCCCTGCCAATCTGCATCAGGTACCTTGCCGATCTGTACGTCATGGCACCTGCCAATCTGCATCAGGCACCTTGCCGATCTGTACATCAGGCACCCTGCCGATCTGCGGCATGGCACCTGCCGGTCCTACACGTGGCTAAGACGGAGACTTGCCCTTCTTCCAAACAATGCCGCCAATCACCATCGTAATGTAACCGCACAGCGGAAACGTCGGGAAGAAATGGAAGACGTTGCCGCACCAAAAGAAGACACCCAAAACGAAAATGATGCCACCAACAATTTGTAGGACCATATGCACCTCACAGCGGGGGCCGCGCGACACTGTCTATCATGTTCCCAAAATGGCGCCGATCGATTCTTTTTATCGCGCTTCTTTTTGTCGCGGGTTCTTCTTACCGCGGGTTCTTTTTTAGCGCGGTTTTTTCATAAGAGGTTCACCAGCATGGTCTTTGGCAATCGCCCAGATGCCTTTGAAAGTGAGAAGCCGATCGACTCGATCGATGCGTTTGGTCAAAGAGCCGATCAACTCGCTCCAACCTCCGCTGGCATAAACAATCAACTGATCGCCAAGCTCCTTTTTGAAAAACTCCACCCAATACTCAACCATGCCGACATGACCGCTGATCGTGCCGTTTAGAAGAGCGGAATAAACGTCGCGACCGGGCAGCAGCTGCTGAAATCGCATCGGCTCAATTGGAGGCAATTGTGGAAGCGCATTTTGAAGCGTTTGGCAGATTGGACCCAAACCGAGGCTGGTGAGTCCGCCGTGAAATTTTCGATCGGCTGAAACTGTCGTGATTGTTGTCCCCGTCCCTAATCCGACTACCGCTACAGGACAGGCGCTCTCCACCTGGGCGACCGCCCCCGCCGCCATGGCGATGCGATCGGCACCCATGCCCGGATAGAAGCCCCGAACAGGATGGCTCAAGTCGCTGGTTATCTCTACATGCAGCGGCAAACCACGGGCGCTCAACGCCGACTTGATCTCCTCAGTGGCTTCCCTGCGAACCGAGCACAAGGCCACCGGTAAGCCAATCTCGGCAATTTCTTGCGCCGCCGATTGAAATTCGATTGTAGGATGCAGCCGCACCTCGCCGATCTCGCCACCGCAGATAGTGGCATACTTAATATTGGTGTTACCCACATCAACAGCAAGGATACTAAGCATTAGTCTGGCTCGGTGCGAAGATAAAGTCGTTCGGCATCCTGTTTATAAATCTTGAAGCCCATTTTCAAATATAGCTTGGCGGCTGGATTGACCCGTAAGACCTGGAGCGCCACGGACTGTCCTTGAGCGTGTGCGTCGTTCATGACTTGCTCGATGATCTTTGTTCCAATGCCTTTTCCCTGGAACTCCGGAAGCAAATGAATATTATCAAGCACGAGGCTGTCTTTTGAACGAATCAGCGAGAGCCGGCCGATATCCTTACCGTTCATCTGAATGATTTTGGTACTGGCGCGATCGAATTTGTTTTTTTCAAAATATGCATTTCGCTCCGCCGTTCCGCTCCAGGTTTTGCTCACATAGCTCTCCATCACCGTGCGCGTCAACCAATCGACGAAGCTCGCATCATGGGCGGTTGCATCACGAAGCACGATTTGATTGGTCGAGCTGTCTGGCTTCATCTGGCACCCGGTCGGAATTAATTGCCTGCCTCGGCAGTGGAGCAATGCGTTTAGAAATACTAACTGAGGAATCGCCGGATTGGATCACCTGTTCTCTCCGCCTCTACAGTTTCTTAACGCGAGCTAGCGATAACCGACCGTTTTGCAGACAAGACGGAGCAGAAGGCAACAATACGGACTGCAAGGTCATCGTCTGTTCTTCTCTTCATAAAGTAAATGCGATGATTTACAAAAAGTTTCTACTCTCATGAGGGATGTATTGGGATAAAACCTAAATACTTGTCGTTCACTCAGTGAAAAAAACAGACCCTCTTCCAGCAACCATTCCAGATTGAGAAGCTACCAATGCGCATTCTGCTTGCGTGGTGGCGGCTCTCATTCTTACTGAGCACGACAGGTGACTCCGCGTGCGCCTCTTTGAGGCACACTTCTCAATGCAAGATGAAACGAAAGGACTCGTCATGACTGCAGAGTTTGATAAGACCCGTCGCTCCGCTCGAGCGAACCGCCCCGCCACCGTTCTGGCTGTCGACCACCACCTCGATTCGAGAATGGGCCAGAAGCTGCAATCGAAATTCTACCTGGCGCTCAATCTGAGCGATGGCGGCATCCTCTACCTGAACCAGTTCGTCGACGATCTCGTCGAACTGCCTCTGGCGCAACCGGGGGATCAGGTGCTCTTCGCGACGACGCCGGGTTTGAGCCTGGATGCGCCACACCTGACGGCCTTTGCCATCGCGTGGAGGAACCCCAGGCGTTTCGTGGCAGCCTCCGCTGCTTCGCGGTCGGAGCCAGCCCTGATCAAGGAGACGGGGAAGGTGATTCGCCGCACGCCCGTGCTTCACGCTCCCATGGAGAGCATCCATGGAACGGTGATCCACCTGGCTGTCGAGCTCACGAGCGAGGACGGCGAAGTGCATACCGTCACCTTCATGGAGCCGGTCTACACCCGCTACCTGGGCCGCAAGTTCGCCGGTTTCCCGCTCGTGCAGGTCGGCTCGACCGTGACGCTCGAATACCAGCCGAAGCTCGACGCCGAAGGCTTGGTGCCGGACGCTTCGGTCCTGGTCAAGAACTGCACGATCGACTGGTCCAAGCCTTCAGGGGCTGAAGGGCAATTGGAGGGAGACGAGCACAACCGCAGGCCGCGTGTCGCGCTTGCCAGCATCCTCCAGCTCCCACTGGCCAGCGACGTGGAAAAGATGTGGTGACTGCAACGTGGTGGCTGCGCACGTGAGACGGCGCAGGTGGTGGCGGACTTAATGCCACCACCTGCGGTGCGCCGCCCATCCACCTGAACTCGACCTCGAGCCGGATCCGTTTGCACGAGTCCGGCTCGGTTCTCTACTCAGAAACGATGACCACGTAATCAGAAAGAAAAACATGGAGGTGGCAATGCCATCAATCACACGCAGGGTTGCCGAGCTAGGCCTGGTGCTTCCCGAGCCGTTCGCACCGGTCGGTCTGTACAAACCAGTGTCCATCGACGGGAGGCGCATTTATGTTTCCGGTCATGGTCCCTGGCCGAACGGCGAAGCAATCAAGGGAAAAGTCGGTTCCGAATTGAGCGTGGAGCAAGGGGCTGATGCAGCTCGCCACGTCGGTCTCGGCATCCTCAGCACACTCGCCAACCAGGTCGGACTCGACAACATCCAGTGCCTCTTCCGCACCTTTGGCATGGTCAACTGCGAGCCGCATTTCGACAAGCACCCGCAGGTCATCGACGGCTTCTCGAGCCTTATGGCGGAGGTCTTCGGGGCCGAACGCGGCATGGGAGCTCGCAGCGCCATAGGCGTATGTTCCCTGCCCTTCGGAATCGCAGTCGAGATCGAATGCGAGTTCATACTGCGGCGCGGCTGGCGTGCACGCCTGAAGAGGCGCTAACGCATCTCGTCTTTGCAAGCCCATCACAGCTCGGGGTCCGAATTAAACAAATTCGGACCTCGCAACGTTGATGCCCTGCAGATTGCAATCATGCCTTCGTGCCCTCTTGCTTTCCCGCCTTCGTGTCGCACATGCTACTTTCTGTAGTAGCGCGATTTTGAAGTGCAAAACAGAGGAGGCGTCTGTTGATCGCATGCATCAATGATCGCATGCATCAACCGACGCGGTCCTCCGTTTTATTGTCAGGTTGCATCAAGTGATTCCTTTCTGTGCAAGCACCGCCTTAGTTTCCCTGTAGGCATAATCGACCATATCGATCGCCTTCTTCTCGCTGACGCCAAAGCTCAGGGCTCCGGCATCGGGCATTCCCGAGCGGATATGGATATGGTCCAACCTCTCCTGAGAAGCACTTCCAGAAGCAGCAATCGAGCTCCGTCTGTGGTACCAGGACAGGACGCGCCCAGCGATGAGCTCGACGGTATGAAACACGTGCTCTGCCAGTGGCACCGGCTCTGGTGGCATCTTACTAGCCATGCCAAGATCGCTGACAATCGCCGGCCGCTGGCAAAACTCAGTGGGCGCCGGATGATGAAGGGCGCCATCGACGAGAACGGTTTCACTGACTTTGTTGCGCAGGCGATCGACGATGGTCTTGATGGTCCTGCCGTCCTTCCACTCCCCGAGCCACACAGGACGCATGACGAGCGGAAAGGAGCATGAAGCCGTGACGGCAAGAGGCAAGTTGATTTGCCCGCCCTGGAAGACAACCGGGCGCCGTTTGAGAACATCGAAGGCGACAATGCGGAGATTACTCTTCGCCTGCAGTTCGTAGTCGCGCATCAAAGCCGTGAAGAAGGGCAGCAGATCGACGCCGCGCAGCAGCCTGGCCAGGCGTTTCCAACCTCCCCGTCCGGCGGCGCCGAACAAGCTCTGGTGGAACACAGCCATCTGCACAAGCATGATCTTCATGATTTCATCAGGCGTGAAGCCGTTTTGCAGCAGAACGGCAATGATGGATCCGATCGAGACGCCTGTAACCGTTTCGATCTGGATCTTCAGCTCCAGGAGAGCCTTGATCACGCCGATATGAGCGAATCCTTTGCCGCCGCCTCCTCCAAGCACGAGCTCGAAGGAGCGTGGCCCTGGTTGGTTGGTTGCCATGTGTTACATCTCGTAGTTGGAGCCCCACTGGCCGTGAGGGAAGAAAAAACCGCTTGCCGTGAGGGAGGAAAACTCTCGAGTGGCAAGAAAAAGAACCGGGACAGAGGAGGATAAGTCCCCTGTCCCGGTCTGGTTTAGAACGCTGTCCTTGCTTTTGGTTGGCCGCCGGGTTCGCCACCAGATCTGGTGCTATTGCAGCAGCAGTTCCGGTCCCGGTTCTGGCTGAGGGATCTTGCAACAAGGGACTGCGCCCGTCAGAAGCTGCTGCTTCCGAACAGATGCAGCTCCCTGAGCGCACGCTTGTCGATGCGGCCGTCCGGCGTCAGCGGAATGAAGATCGAATCATCTCCGATTTCATCCTCGAAGCGCGAATAGCCGTACCAACTGACGATGGCAACAGGGCGAGAGGCACTGCGAGAGCGCCGCTTTGCCCTGGCTGCCCGCCGATCGGCCGTCTCGCTGCACTCCTGGTGGTGGCAGTGACCGAGGCGGCAGTCCCTCATGTAGTCCTTGAGAGTAGCGCCTACGTCGAAGCCGACTTCAGCATCCAATCCCGTAAGGACCGGCACAGCAGAACGAGTGTTGATCATGACACTTCTCCTCAGTTAGAGAGAGCCGCCTGCAGGCAAGCGGCACCTCGGGGTAAACCGGACGGACATCCGCCCGGTATCGACAGCCGGCCCCTTCGACCATCGCTCAAAGCGATGACCGCAAGAGCCGACCATCAAATTCGCGTGAAAAGAATGCAACGACCGCTACCGCTCTGCTGCGGGCTGAGATCCGGCCTAGAAGTCGTAACCGTACTCGTAGTACGGCTGCGCCACCGGCGGACCAACAAGCGGTCTTGGGTCGGTGAAGGGCAGCGGAGCTGCGAGCCGCTGGTTGTAGTGCTCGTGCAGCGCCTGAGTCTCATCGACCGGCGTTGATTTGATGTTGACAGGCGCATTCGGCTGCTTCTGATACTCGTCGATGCGCTCGATCGTGCCGTTATCGCGGATGGCAACGGCTTTGCTAAGCGAGCCGTCCGGGTCGACATACTCGACTTTGCTCAGCTGCTGCTGGTCGTTGAAGTAGAGGCGCCGAGACACCTTGCCGGCATCGTCGATTTCCTCCACTTTCTCCAGAACGAACGACTCTTTTGAATCGACGGTCTGGATGCGGTAGTACTGGCGGTACTGCTCGCCCTTCTGATAGGAGCTGCTGTCGGGATCGACCGTGATCCGCACGCCCTGCCGGTATTTGATCACCAGCATCGAAGAGCTGTCGAAACTGCGCAGCTGATCGAGCGTGCCGTCGGCGTTCACATACAGAGCGCTTATCTTGTAGTGGCGGTAGACCGTGAACTTGAGAGTCCGGCCGTCCTCCTTGAAGAACTCGGTGTCCTCGAAGTTCGACTTGGTTATGGTGCGGGATATGCGCACACCATTGTCGTTGAAAGCGACCGTTTCATCCTTGCCGTCCCGGGTCTTGCCCTGCCAGGTTTTGACAGGCTCACCCTGAACTACGCGGAGGAACATGGGCTCGCCGTCGGTTGTGAACACCTGAAGCTTGCTCACGGCTACGCCATTGTCGCTGTAATCAACGAGCTCGAACAAGCCGTCGCTGCGCTCGTGCCCTTCAGCCTGACGAGTGCCGTCCGGACGGAAGAACACGGCGTGGTCGATGGCGCCGTTGGCGTCGTAGTCGATTTCGCGCTTCAGTTGGGGTGCGTCGGCGTCGTTGCTCGGCGGAGCGGTTGCACCACCGGCGGTGCTGGCTGCCGGCGGGTACCATTCGCTTAAGCGGTTGACCACACCCTTTTCGCTGTAGGTGGCGAGCAGGGTGCCGCCATCGGAAAGGTAGGCGTGCACCAGCTTGAGAGTGCGCGTGCCAGGCCAGTACTCGACCTCGCGGCGCACTTCCTTTCCACCGGCAGCTCTCAGGTAGAGCTCGAAATCGAGCTGCTTGATGAAACCTTTGTCTTGACTGATCGCTTGCGGTTGTCTCTGGCAACCAGTCAGTGAAAACAGAGCGAACAAGAGAGCGAGCGTTCCGCCCGCCAAAATTGTTGTTTTCCTCATAACGTCCTTAACCGGCGTTTCCACGCCGAAACTTGAAAGTCATGGATGATGGGCGATCCGCAGCGGAAGCGGTTTTGATGCCGCCTCCGCTGCAGCCAGCATGCGAAGCAGCCCTGCCGCGCATGCTACTACCAGCGGTGCCGAATGCAAACCGCAGCTTCCGCTCACCGTGGCGGTGAGGCTGAAACTTTGGCTTGCAGACGGCACCGCGGTAGCCCCATTGCAGGCCTTGCGGCCTCAGGCGTTCTCAGTCCTGCCGTTCTCAGCGATTGGCGATCGCCGGAGCGTGATCGAGGTAGTACTGGTCCTTTTCGAACACGTCCACCTCGATAGCCCGCATCCGCGCGGCATGCGCCGCAGCGAGCTGGGCCGCCTCACCCGCGTCAATCAGACCCTGCCGCACCGCCTCGGGGGCGATTTCAGCAGCGCTGATGCCGCGCGGGAGCTGCCGCGCCTTCTGAGCAGCGATGATCTTATCGATCACCGGCTGAGCCTCGCTGATCAGGCGGAAAGCGCCGATCACCTGGCCGATGCCCGGGGCATCCTCGGAGCCGACGTAGACGCCGTCGCTGAGACGTTCGAACTGCTCGCCGAACGACTGCACCGTCTTCGCCGCCTTGTGCGAGAGCCGGTCGGATGGTTCATGCGCCAGCGGGTTGAGCCGCAGGCAGAGCCCGCCCAGGGTGCGCATCACGAAGCCGAGCACCGGAGCGTCGAAGTTCTCGTAGATACCTTCGAACGCTTCCTGCACGCGGGCAAGCGCGTACTCGAGCGAGTAATCGAGCAGCGGCTTGTCTTCCTTCCGCCGCCCCTCAGCCTCGTAGCGCCGGAGCGCCGAGAAGCCCAGGAGCATCCAGGCCACCGCATCGGCATACCGGCCGGTGAGCTTGCCGCGCGCCTTCAGCTTGCCGCCCATGGTGAACATGGCCAGGTCGGTGAGACTGCCGAAGTGCGCCGCCGCCCACCCGAGGCGCCGGTAGTACGTGCGCGTGCCCGGAGCGACGCTCGGGATGCTGACCGTGAAGCCGCGAGTCAGGCTGCGCACCGTGGTGCGAACCAGACCCCAGCCGAAGTGGAACAGCCAGCCGAGCAGGTTCCAGCGGAACGCCGGCACATCGTCGTCATCGACGGCGTGCACGACATTGAGCGCGTACGGGTGGCAACGCGTCGCTCCCTGACCGAAGATCATGAGCGTGCGCGTCAGGATGTTGGCGCCCTCGACCGTGATGCCCACGGGCGAAGACGTGTACGCCTTGCCGAGGATGTTGCGCGGTCCCTGCATGACGCCGGCACCGGCGAAGACATCCATGGCATCCACACCGGCCTTGCGGGCGATCTCGGTGGTATACGCCTTGAGCACGGCCGAGGTGACCGGCGGCTGGATGCCGCGGTCAATCGCCGAGCAGACGAAGATCCGAGCCGCTTCGCACATGTAGGTCATGGCGGCGATGTAGGCGATCTTCTCCTCCACCCCCTCCATCTGACCGATCTGGCGGTTGAACTGCTGGCGCACCATCGAGTACGCCGCCGAAGAGGCCATCGCCTTCTTCATGTTGCCGACAGCACCGGCAGGCAGAGACACCGAGCGACCGCCGGCAAGCTGCTCCATGAGCATCTTCCAGCCGAGCCCGGCGTATTCGGCGCCGCCGATGATGTTGTCGATCCCGACCACGACGTTGTCACCGACGAGCGTGCCGTTGTCGAACGACTCGCCGATCGGCTTGTGGTGCTGACCGTTGCTGAATCCGGGCGTTCCCTTGTGGATGAGCACGCAGGTGATGCCCAGGTCCTTGCCCTTGCCGAGCAGGTTGTCGGGGTCGCTCAACTGGCACGCGATCGTGCACAGATTGGCGATCGGCGCCAGGGTGATGTAGCGCTTCTTGAAGTTGAGGCGGATCTTGATCGACCCGTCGCCGTCCCTGAAGAGCACGCCTTCCGACTTGATGCTGGCGGCATCGGAGCCGGCCGTGGATTCGGTCAAGCCGAAGCACGGAACGTACTCGCCAGAGGCGAGCTTGGGCAGATAGAAGCGCTTCTGCTCCTCGGTGCCGTAATGGATCAGCAACTCAGCGGCACCGAGCGAGTTGGGGATCATCACCAGGACGGTGACGGTGAATGAGTGCGCCGAGAGCGTGTGCAGGATGGTCGAGATGGCCAGCCTGGAGAAACCGAGCCCGCCGTACTCCTTGGGGATAAGCAGCCCCATGAAGCCCTTGGACTTGATGAACGCTTCCACGTGCTCGGGGATGCGATGGGTGCTCGACACCTCGTAGGCGTCGAACATGCCGCACAGCTCCTGGAGCGGGCCGTTGATGAAGGCCTGCTCCTCTTCGCTGATCGGGCCGTACGGCTCGGCGAGCAGTCCCTTGAAGTCGGGGTTGCCCGAGAAAACGGCGCCGTCCATCGTCTTCCAGACGTCACCCGCCTCGAGCGCCTGGCTCTCGGTGAGGGAGACCTGAGGAAGGACCTTGGCCTTCTTCATGAGCCGCAGGATCGTGCGAAAAACGAAATCGCCCTTGCGCCCCTTCTGGCGCGCACTGACGGAAGAGCCACTTCCGCTGGGGGAAGTCTTGTTGTTTGTCGTCATTTTGAAGCTCCTTTGACAGTTCGCAGGAACAGCTCGACAGAGCCGCACCTTTATCGAACCTGTTTGGTTCACAGACACAGCTTTGAGCTGACCGCGCCCGCTCAGGCACCATGCCGGAGTGGACTCGATCAACTCGACAGTTCAGGACTAACATTTGAATCAGCAGCGCGCTGTGACTGCAGCAAGAGCTGAGTCAAACGGTAGTGCTGAGTTGAATAACGATCGAGAGGGAGGCGCCAGGCAAAGCCGTGACGCCTCCCCTTCGATGTGAAGGACTGCTCTACTTCACTTCCACGCCCACACCCGCCCAGGCGCCCCGCAGAGCATCCACCAGCTCCTTGTCGAGCTTGCGGCAGTTCTCGAGGGTCTTGAGCGCGAAGGCATTGAAGTCAGCATTGGAGCTGACGCGGTTGTCACCGCAGTTGGTGGCATACCAGATCGCGAACGGGCGTTCCCAGGCGTTTCCACCCACCGCCTGAGCGAAGGTGGCGAAAGCCTTGTTGGGGATACCCGAGTTGATATGGACGCCGCCGTTGTCGCCCCAGCCGGTGTAGAGGTCCTTCATATGGGCCGGCTGCGGGTCCTTACCGATCTTCTTGTCGTCGTACGCCGTACCGGGATTCAACATGTCGCGCAGAGCCCGACCGTTGATTTCCGGCATGAACAGACCCGGACCGACGAGCCAGCTATCCTTGTCGGCAGGCAGCTTGAGCTTGTACTGGCGAACCAGCACGCCGCCGACGTCGGAGAAGTGCTCGTTGAGCGCGCCCGACTGGCCGGAGTACTCGAGTCCGGAGGTGTGCTCGGTAACCCCATGGTGCATCTCGTGCCCCACGACATCATCGAGAACGAACGTCTGGAAAATCTCGCCGTCTCCGTCGCCATACGTCATCTGAGCGCTGTTCCAGAAGGCATTGTTGTAGTTCTTGCCGTAGTGAACAGTGCCGATGAGCGGCATGCCGTTATCATCAATCGACTTGCGATTCTCGATGTCGAGGAGAAACTGACGCACCTCGCCATGGAAGTCGTAAGCGTTGTTGATGACCAGATCCGAGACCGCCTTGTCGCCTTCGAAGCGCGCCTTGTTACCAGGCAAACGCGTGCTGTTCTTGGCGTCGTAGATCCGGCGCTCGGAATTCCCGGCGGCAAAGAGCCGCGGGAAACGAGCCCGTTGAATGAGACCCTTCTTGTAGAGACGCTGTGTCTCCAGAATGGTCTCGAGAAACCTCGTATTGTTGGGATTCCGCCGCGCTACTTCGACCAGGAAGTCAGCGTAGAGAAATCCGTCGATGACCTTGTTCATCTTTTCCTCGCTTGGCGCATTGCCCAAGGCAAAGCACCCCGCAAGGATGGGCGACGAAAAGGTCGTTGCTAACCAGTTTCACGTTGTCCTCAGAGCGCTCTTTGAGCTAGCGCTGTATTACTAATGAGGCGTAGCCCGCCTCAAATTCACTCCTTGAGTGAAATGTTGTCGCGCTCGCATGAAATCACCGAACAGGATGAGCCGCGGGCGGCATTTTCCTGACGCTAAGAAAAGCGTAAGTGGCCTGTTTGAGCAGATTTCAGTTGAGCGCTGAGAAACTATTGCATCGAAAGAAGAGGACTGGATGAAACGTCAAGAATCTAGCGAGATATAGGCTCAATTGACAATCAACAGCCTGTTAATCGTATATAAGCGTTGCCTATACAGCTGGCGCAACATGGCCGAGTGGCACAGAGGTCTTCCATCTTGACAGCATACGCTTCGCACAGCTGCAACAACTCACCGCCTGCAGGAACCGTTGTCAGGATGCCCTTTCGACACACCCGCTGCACCACCGGCGGTGCTTGACTTCAAAAACCGACCACTGCGCTTCGATCAGCCGCGCAGGAATTTGTGCAGTCCGGCGTTCTTGAACGCCATGGATTTAGTGCGTACACTTGACCTGGCTCTTATTTCTTACTTTTCAGTTTCTCCAGGCAAACACGTCAAATACCCTCTTGTTGCGCGCTTTCTGTGCACACCAACTGATCGAAATCAGGCGAGTGGACTCACTCAAGATTTCAAGTTGATGAGTCCTCTGTGACCGGTTGGTCGAGCTGTGTGCAAGGGGAACCGATCATGCCGTTTCTGTCATGTGTCCATGGCGAGCTAAACGATTGGATCTTGTATAGAGATGCTAGTTGCTTCTGAAAAGTTAACGCGAGCTTAGATTTTCCGAATTTTCCTCCAAAAGTCTGTACTCTTTCTGCAGAGGTTACTGCAGCCCAGAGCCTGCCGCACAATTCCGCGCTACGCGCCGGAGACGCCAATCCTCATGGATGGCGGGTGTCAGGCTCAATTGGGTTTCATGAAAGAGAAGATATGGAGGACACCATGTTCAAGCCCGACGAGTCCAGCACTCGCTCTTCCAAAACTGATTTCAGGCTGCCGCATCACGTGCTGCCAAGCCGCTACGACCTTACTCTGCGACCGGACCTCACTGAGTTCACTTTCACTGGAGAGGAAGTGATCGACATCAAGGTCCTTGAAGCCACTGATTTCATCCGGCTGAACGTCAAAGAGCTCGAGGTTCAAGAAGCGTACGCCGTCAAACCGGATGGCACGCGCCTGAACGGCAAAGTCGAAATCAATCAGGAAGACGAGCTTGCCACAATCAAGTTCAACGGCACCCTCGGAGCGGGAGACTGGAAGCTGCATGCTCGTTTCTCCGGAACCCTCAATGATAAGTTGAAGGGCTTCTACCGCAGCTTCTGGACCGACGATAAAGGCGAGAAACACGCCATCGCCACCACCCAGTTCGAGGCTACCGATGCTCGCCGCGCTTTTCCTTGCTTTGACGAGCCTAACTTCAAAGCGACATTCAAAGTTGCTCTGGTTGTTGATGAGAATTTAACCGCTCTGTCGAACGGCCGCATTCTCAAAGAAGAGATTCTGGATGACCGCATCCAGTACGTCAGTGTTCGTCCCTCCGACTCCAAGCCGCTGCGCAAGAAGCGCGTCGAATTTGCCGAGACGATGGTCATGTCGACCTATCTGGTCGCCCTGATCGTCGGCGAGTTCCGCTCATCCAAGCCGGTCAATGTCAACGGCAAGGAGGTGCGCATCTGGTGCGTTCCGGGCAAGGAGCACCTCACCGACTTCGCTCTCAAGGCGGCGGCATTCGGATTGGATTGGTACGAGAAGTACTTCGACATTCCCTACCCCGGCGGCGACAAAGTCGATCACATCGCCATCCCCGACTTCGCATCCGGAGCGATGGAAAACCTCGGTCTGATCACTTATCGTGAAACGGCGCTTCTCCTCGACGAGAAGACGGCCGCGCACGTCAACCGCAAGCGGGTGGCCGAGGTGGTTCTGCACGAACTGGCGCACATGTGGTTCGGCGATCTGGTCACCATGGACTGGTGGAATGGTTTGTGGTTAAACGAATCGTTCGCCACCTTCATGGAAAACCTCTGCCTGAGCCATTGGAAGCCCGATTGGAACGTCTGGGAGGAATTCGCCCTCGGCCGCGCTGCTGCTGCCAGGCTCGATGCCCTCAAGAGCACGCACCCGATCGAATGCCCGATCGATCATCCCAACAAGATCGATGAGCTTTTCGACCTGATCTCATACGAGAAAGGCTGCTCGGTTCTCTACCAGATTCACCAGTTCATCGGCAAGGACGCATTCCAGAAAGGCATCCGCGCCTACCTCAAGAAGCACGCGTACAAGAACACGCAAACCCACGACCTCTGGGACGCGCTGGAGGAATCCTGCCGCCAGAGCGGGTCGAACGTGCCCGTGCGCGAGATCATGGACGCCTGGGTGTTCACGCCCGGTCATCCGGTGATCGAAGTGAAAGAGGGAGAGCAGGCTGGTTTCATCACTTTGAGCCAGAAGCCGTTTAAATTCATCCAGCAGGAGCAGGACCAGACCACCTGGCCTATTCCAGTCACCATGCGCATCGGTAAGCAGGGGAGTCAGGAAGAGAAGAAGTTCGTGTTGAGCGGACCGGAGCAGAACGTTTACGCCGGCGAAGGCTACGACTATATCGTGGTCAATGCAGGCGGCAGCGGCTTCTACCGCGTCGTTTACGCCTCTTCTCTCAATGCCCGCCTCTTTGCCAATGTTCAGGGCAATCTCTCGGTGGTCGAACGTTTCAACCTGATCAACGACAGCTGGGCTACGGTCCGGGCTCGCATCACGCCAGTCACCGACTATCTCGAGATGGTCAAGACATTCCAGGGCGAGCAGGATCCCAACGTCTGGGCAACCATCGCCGGTTCGCTCAGAACGCTGCACAGGCTGGTTTCCGGCGATCATCGCGGCGCCCTCGAGAAAGTGATTCGCGATCTCGTCGGACCGGCAGTGGCGAGACTGGGTTGGGATGCCAGGGACAACGAGTCGGTGCAAGTGCGCGAATTGCGCGGCACCCTGATCAACGTCCTCGGCACCATCGGCGATGACAAGGAAACCCAGACCAGGGCAGCCAGCTACTTCGATTTGTGGAAAGCCGACAAAGCGAAGGTCGAGCCCAACGTCGTTCCGGCTCTCGTCACCATCCTGGCTCACAGCGGTGATGAGAAACGCTACGATGAGTTCTTCCAGCTCTCGAAGGCAGCCACGACTCCGCAGGAGACGCTGCGCTTCTTGAATGCTCTGGCACACTTCCGCGACAAGAATCTGCTCGACCAGACGATCACCAAGTGTCTCTCCGAGGATGTGAGAACCCAGGACGCACCTTATCTGTTCGCCCAGATTCTCACCAACCAGCACGCCGCCGAGGCCGCCTGGAAGTTCCTCAAGACGCGCTTCGACGACATGGTCAAAGCCTATCCGGAAAACGGAGTGGTGCGCATGTGCGGAGCAGTCGAGTCGCTGGACACGCCTCAATTAGCTGACGAGGTCAGGCAATTCTTCGCCGCCACCAAAGTCAAGTCCGGTGACATGGCAGTCGCTCAGATGCTCGAGCAGCTCGAGATCAACCTGGCTCTGCGTCAGGAGCAGTCCGACAAGCTGGCCGCCCATCTGCTGCCCGCCACCACTGGCGGTGCCATCGCTTCGCCCCAGAGCACGGACCCGGCTGCCGCCGACGACAAGTCGAAGGAAGCCAAAAAGGAGGCTACCGCCGGCAAGTCGCCGCGCGCCGAGAAGTAGAGCGTTGCCTCAGTTGCTGCCATGTTGGTTTGCTCGGGGTGACCTTCTTGCATAAGTAACGTTGGGGGTCGAGCGTCGTTTACGTTCGACCCCCAACATTTGCAAAAAGGGTAAACTGACCTCTGGCGAATTTCTTTGAGCCGGATGTTCGCAGCCAGGAGCGCAAAAAACAAAGTCGTGGTCAATTCGCTCGAGACATCGATCAAGCACGGCAAGGGTAAGGAAACGTCGTTTCGCTTGCCGGAGACGGTCGTGCCAAGACGATACGAGATTACCATCAAACCGAACCTCGAGAATTTCAGGGTGAACGGTTTTGAGGTCATTGAAGTGATCGTCAAAGAAGCGACCGATCGCATCGTTTTGAACGCTGTCGATCTCGGCTTCATCGAGACGTATGTTGAAAGCGATGATGGCACGCGTCTTGTCGGACGCGTCCATGTCGACGAGAAGCGAGAGCTTGCTCTGATTGACTTCGACGGCACAATCGGAGCCGGGCGCTGGAAATTGTGCATCGCCTTTCAGGCAATGCTGAGCGAGAAGCTCAAGGGCTTCTACCGCAGCAGCTGGATCGATTCGCTGGGCACGCGCCACATGATCGCCGCCACGCACTTCGAGCCGACGCACGCCCGGCGCGCTTTTCCTTGCTTTGACGAACCGCACTTCAAAGCCACTTTCAAAATCATTCTTGAAGTCGACGAGCATTACACGGCAATTTCAAACAGCGAAGCGATCCGGCAGACAATCATCGAACCGGAGGAAAACTCGAGCCGGGTTGCGGAAAGCGGTGCGCGAAAAAAACGCGTCGAGTTCGCCGAGACCATGCTCCTGTCGACATATCTGGTCGCCTTCGTGATTGGCGAATTCGGCGAGCCTGTGAGCAGGCGCGTCAACGGCACTGACATACTGGTGCGCGCCACACCCGCCCAGGAGCACCTCTGCCGCTTCGCTCTGGATGCCGCCTGCTTCGCCCTCGACTTCTACGAGCAATACTTCGGCATTCCTTATCCGTGCCGAAAGATAGACCACGTCGCCGTTCCCGACTTCCCAATCGGCGCCATGGAAAATCTCGGACTGATCACATTCCGCGAATCGGCATTGCTCGTCGACGAATCGCAATCGTCACATGCAGGACTGGTCCGCGTCGCCGAGATCGTCATGCACGAATTGGCGCACATGTGGTTCGGCGATTTAGTGACCATGAAGTGGTGGAACGGGCTCTGGCTCAAGGAATCATTCGCCACATTCATGGCCAATCTCTGCCTCGATTGCTGGAAACCGGAATGGAAAGTATGGGATGACTTCGCTCTTGCCAGAGCTGATGCAGCCGAGACCGATGCGCTCAAAAGCACGCATCCAATCGAATGCGCCGTCAACCATCCCTCCGAGGCGACTCAGATGTTCGACGTGATTTCATATCAGAAGGGTTGCGCGGTCCTCTACCAGCTCCATCAGTTTATCGGCGATGATGTCTTCCGTCAGGGCTGCTCGCTTTATTTGAAACGGCACAGCCTTTCGCACACAGAAACGCACAACCTCTGGGACGCTCTCGAGGATGCTTGCCTGGGTGCCGGACTGGCAGTTCCCGTGCGGGCGATCATGGATGCCTGGGTGTTCAAACCAGGACATCCAATCATCTTCGCCAGAGAGGACGAACGCGACTCCGCCTTCATCTCACTCAAGCAAGAGAATTTCTATCTGAGCGAGAAGGGCGGCCCATCGCATTATCCGATCCCGCTTTCCCTGCGAGTGGTGCACCAGGACGGCAGCAGTGAAATAAAGAAGCTGCTGATGAGCGAAACGGATGCATCGATCTACCTGGGCGAGCAAAATCGTTTCTTCGCGCTGAACTCCGGAGGCAGCGGTTTCTTCAGGGTGCTCTACGATAAGCCGCTTCTGGAGCGTCTCACCGGCTCGCTCTTTGAGCTGCAGGCTGTGGAGCGCTTCAACCTGCTCAATGACGGTTGGTCGTCGCTGCGCGCCGGCATCACATCATCGCCTGATTATCTGGAGCTGCTCGCTCTCTACAGAGGCGAGACCACGCCTGGTATCTGGCATTTGATTTATGACTCGCTCGAGCACTTGAGCACCCTCGCGCCCCTCTCGGCATTTGCTGTCGAGCAGTGTCGCGTGGCCTTCGAGCGGCTCGGATGGGAAGCTCACAGCGATGAGTCGATCGACGAGCGCGAGTTGCGCGCCGTGGTCGTGAAGCTGCTGGGCGTGATTGGCGGCGATCGGGACGTCAGGCAAGAAGCGCGTGCCTTGTTCGATGACTGGTGCACGAGCAAGCGCACCGTCGATGCCGAGCTGGTTCCGGCTGTGGTTCAGATTGTGGCAAGCGACGGTGACGAGCAAATCTACGATGAGTTTCTCAAACTCTCCAAAGAAGCCAGTACTCCTCAAGATGCCATCCGTTTCCTCTATGCTCTGGCGCGTTTCTCCAACCCTGATTTACTGGCCAAAACTGCATCGCTCAGCATCTCGCCTGAAGTTCGCTCTCAAGACGGACCGTATCTCATGGCTGCCCTCCTGCGAAATCCGCATGGCTCCAGGCAAACATGGGAATTTTGCAAAGAGCATTTTCAGGCGATCAAAGGGCGTTTTCCGGATCTGGCCATGCACAAAGTCGTGGGTGCGCTGACGCGCCTCGATACACCCGAGTTGCAGCAAGACGTCAATCGTTTCTTCACTCACAACAAATTGCCGACGGCTGAAGCCGTTTTGCGCCAATCTCTGGAGCAGCTGGCAATCAACGTAGCGATCAGACGCCGCGAAAGCGCAAGGCTGCAAGAGTTTTTGCAAGAACGCCTCGGGGTCTTAAGAAAATAAGGACCTGCGGCAAACTCGCTCAATGGTGCAACGATGTAAACGTCCGCAAAAAAATCCGGACCCCATCGCTGGAGTCCGGGTAAATGGCGGGACCGACGGGACTCGAACCCGCGACCTCCTGCGTGACAGGCAGGCGCTCTAACCAACTGAGCTACGATCCCACGCAAATCTCAGGGTAATGCAGTATAGCACAACCCTGCCACTCGCCTAGTGGGCCGCGCTTGCTTTTGCAAGATCTGTTCATGGGCGGTGTTTTATTCATGCATCTGGAACGAAAACAGGCTACTAGCCTTAAGTCAAGAAAGGTGACGAACATGACCTTCCAAGTAGTTATGATTGCTCTTCTGGCTGTTGCAGCCGTCATCGCCGTAGTCGCCCTGCAAAGAGGCAAAACGGCACAGACGTCCGGTAAAAGCAACACCACATCCAGGCCCGTGAGCCTGATCAACGCTCTTGATTTGAAGGAGATGCTGACGAGCGCGCCGGAGCGGCCGGTCGCCGTGCTCTTCTTCTCAAACCGCTGTCCGGCATGCACCCGCATGGAGCCGCTCTTTCAAGCAGCCGCCGACCAGGCGGAAGGCGCTCTGGCCGGCATCAATTACGTGCGCATCAATGTCGACGAGAATCGCTCAACGGTTCGCCGCCTCGGCATCAAGCGCATCCCGATGCTGATGGTGTTCAAGAGCAGCGACGAGCAAGCGCTCGACTCGCATCTGGGCATCATGGAGCCGGCGCAAATCAACAAGTTCATCGCTGAGGCGCTGGTCCGCCAGAGCTAGGGCGATGGAGAGAAACACTCGGGCTGCCACCGCCAGTGGTGCAGCCCTCAGTCGCTGCTCGCCCTGCATGATTGCGAGCGGCAGCGGCAGCCGACCGGTACTCGAGGCATCCAAGGCTACTCGAGCACCGGCCCGGCTGTTCGCATTCCTACCTACAGTTGAGTCTCCGCGCAAAACGGAACCAGCTGAGAACAATAAAGGAGAACAGTTATGTTCTGGTTCTGGACAATCATCTCCCTGGCGGCAGGCTTGCTGTCAGGGTTGATCGGCTGGCATGTGGGTGGTGGTCATGCAGCCGCGCTCGTTTTCACCATCGGTGGTGTGCTCTCGGTGATGGCCGTTCACGACCTGAGAAAGCACAAGCACGCCATCTTCGCTCTCACTCTGCTGGCGGGCATGGCCGGCTTCTACCTCGGCGGCCTTCAGATCGCCATCCTGGTAGCGCTGCTTGCCTTCCCGCTGCAGCTCATCGTCTGGGAGTTCTCGCTCAAGAAGTCGGCGCTTCTGCCCTGCCTCCTCCTCGGATCAGGCCTGGCGTGGTGGCTCGGCTGGCACTACGACGGTCCGGTCACCGGGCTGATTGCCGCCCTGATCACCTTCCTCTCCATGGTCGGGATCGAGGATTACTTCCTGCAGCGCAAGCACTCGATCAGACGCAACTTCCCGATCATCGGCTGGTGCCGGTACGGCTTCGAGCTCATCGGCGATGAGCTTCGCCAGTATTGGTTCATGTCCGACATCGAGGAAAAGCCGTACAACCGCGAGACGCGGCGGTTCATCTACCGCAGCGCCAAGGGTATAAACAACAACCTGGGCTTTGGCACGAGCCGCGACTACCGCGCCGTGGGCGAGATTCACATCATGCCCACCAACTTCCCGGTCTCCGAGAGGTTGCACCGCGGCAATCGGCTGCCGCCGCTGGTTATCGGCAAACGCCGCCGCAAGCCGTACGCTTGCCCGTGGCCAATCAACATTGCCCACATGAGCTGGGGGGCGCTCTCGCAAGAGTCAGTCATGGCTCTTTCCAGCGCCGCCATGCTGGCCAACATCCACATGGGAACCGGAGAAGGCGGACTGACGCCCTATCACACGAACGGCGTCATCCGCCGGGTTCCCGCCAGGAAGATGCGCCAGTATTATCGCTCGCTCCTCAAATACCATCTCACGCTTCGCAAATGGCTTGATGCCGGCGCTGCAAAGCCGGTCGAGCCGAAGGGTGAAGTGGTCGGCGGCGGTCGCATCGTTCTTGAGATTGGTCCTGCCAAGTTTGGCTTCCGCAAACTCCTGAAGGACGCTCTCACGGCGATCGGCATCAACCTGAGCCCCAACAATCTGCAGACCGACGACCTCAAGCGCCTTGCCAAGGCGTATTACTTGAACGGTCTGGACATCGACATGCTGCGCGAGCTGGCTTCGAACGATGAGCTCGTGGCGCTCGACATCGAGAAGGTGGCCCGCGTCATGCTCAGCGATCAGATCGTCGCCGGGATGCTGAAGTTGGCTCAGGGAGCCAAGCCCGGTCAAGGCGGCAAGCTGCCCAAGGAGAAGATCACCAAGGACCTCTCCGAGTGGCGCGGCGTGCCGATGGGCAAGGACTGCTACAGCCCCAACGCCTGGGATGAGTTCAACAGCCCCGAGACGCTGTTTATCATCCTGCGCATGCTTCAGGATTTGACCGGCAAGCCGTGGGGCATCAAAATCGTCCTCGGTCAGGAAGCGGAGTTGCATGAAATCGCCGAGCTGTACAAGAAGTACGGCGACGGCCCCGACTTCATCGTCGTGGACGGCGGCGAGGGTGGTACCGGCGCGGCGCCGGTCGATCTGGCCGATCACGTCGGCTTGCCAATCCTCCATGCCATTCCCGAGATCGACAACATCCTGCGCGAGCATGGTGTTCGCGATCAAGTCGTTCTGATTGCAGCCGGTCAAATGGCCAAGGCTTCCGATGTGGCGATTGCCATCGCCCTTGGTGCCGATGCCGTTGAAATCGGTCGCGCCAACATGATCGCCGAAGGCTGCATCATGGCGAAGCGCTGCCACACGAACACTTGTCCAGTCGGTGTCGCTACGCAGGACCCGCGCCTGCGCCGCGGTCTCGACCCGGAGGACAAGTACGTCAAGGTGGCCAACTACAACATGGTGCTGCAGCGGGGGCTGCTCATGATCTTGAAGGCGGCGGGCGTTCGCACCCCATGGGAGCTGACGCGCCATCACCTCAAGGTTGTGGTTTCCCCGATGCGCGAGGTGTTCATGGACGATCCCGAGCTGCATCCGTATCCCGACGGATCGGACGGCAAACGCAATCCGACGCTCGGCGAAGTTCCGCCGGACGACCCGGAGCACAACGACCGCTTTGGTCCGAAGCTCATCCCGCTCGAGACGGGCCCGACAGCACACCACACGCCCTCCAGCGCTTCGACGCGGATGCCCCTGACGGTGCTTTCGCCCGAAGAGTTGGAAGGCTCGAGTGCTCCTGGTCTGGTTCGCCTGGAGCCAAACGGGCTCTGACGGCCCGGTTCATGCATCGCATACGGTGGCAGTAGCGCGGTTGCTGCGGCTTTGCCAAACAGCATCGTCGCAGCGATCGCGCGCTGCTCAAACAGGCGTTTCACGGAAAGCCATCGAGACTACTCAGCGATGCTTTCGACGCCAGATTAAGGCAGGTTCAAAATGAACTTCAACATGCGCTTTTTCTTACGCGCCGGCATCGTCATAGCAGTGCTCGCTGCACTCTATTTCCTGCTGGCATACGTCCTCAAGCTCGCGGGCTTTACTCCCGACAGGCTGCTCGGCTTAGTCAGGGAGGCAGGGCCCTGGGGGCCACTCGTCTACATCCTTCTCTTCATCTTCAGCCCTGGCATACCAGCGTCGGTTCTTGCCATCGCCAGTGGTGCCACGTTCGGCATGGTGCTGGGCCTGGTTTACTCCTGGATTGGCGCCACGCTGGCAATGATTCCGCCTTTCTGGTTCGCCAGACTGCTCGGGCGCAAACCGCTCGAGAAGCTGCTTTCCAGGGTGGGCGGTAGTGTCGAGGACTATGTCGAGAAGTTCCAGTGCAGCGTCCAGAAACGAGGCTGGCGGTTCGTGGCAATGTGCCGCTTGATTCCGCTCTTCCCGTTCGGATTGCTGAATCTGGTTTTCGGGCTGACGAGAATCAACTTCTGGACCTATCTCTGGACCAGCAGTCTCTTCGTCATCCCCGGCATCACTGCCTTCGTGTACATCGGGTACACGGGGTATGAGGCGGCATCCGGCAATTCGGGCATTCCCTGGCGGGCGTTCATTCCGCTGACGGTACTCGGTCTGCTGGCTTGTTTGCCTCAGATAATCCGCAGGCTCAGGGGACAGAAGCCTGATGACGATTGCTCTTAACAGAACGCAGCCGTCATCAATCGTTCCCTCAATGGATGAGGTCAGGAACCCTGTCGCCGTTTCATCGGTGCCAGGGTTCCTTCCTCACTCCATCACCCTCATACTGGTGCCTGGATTTTTTGGTTCTTTGGCTTCAGCACGCCCCTACTACCTCTTGCCGTATTTGATCAGATCTTCGACCTTTGACCTTGCGAGACAGAACATTCTCCATATGATACGTTTGCGCACCACATACAGTGACAGCGGCCACGTGAAAACGAATCTGGAAACGAAAACAGCGAAAAATACCAGGATTCAATCGGCTACCTGGAACATTCCGAAGACCTGCAAAGTTGCCCGGAAACTGACAGAGGTCACAAGCGGGGACAGTTCCCTGCTGGAAAATCTTATCGGCAATTAGCGTACATACGCGAGCAATAAAGCTACGACAGTCAAGAGGAAGAGCCGCACGACAGGCGCCTTTGCGCCTGGTGCAGTTATGCAATCGGGCCGATCTTTTCAAGAGCTCGAGTGGTTCATCAACCGTCATTTTTGCATGATTGTAAAAGAAGATTGAGAAGCCGGTAGTTGCAAAACTTAGTACTGATCTCACCTCATTTCCTCACATGGGCTTTGGTAGAAATGGTCGACCATCAAAGTTCTCCATATCAAGAAGAAGCTCCAGCCAGCCAGACACTCGAATTGCAGTGCGACAATCTACCAATGAGCGAATCGCTCTGTAATTTGTGCGGCACTGCCAGTGGTGGTGTTCTCTCTTGTGGGAGAACTGGTCGTTTTTTTGCAATGCTTTGTCCGCCGCTGCTCAGATGGAGACCGTCAAGAACGACGTTCTCGCACCACACCTGAGCCGGCACATCCAGAAGGACCACAAAGATGTCTACAAAAAGCTCTGTTGGGATTCCCGCCGAGATCGCTCAAAGCGCACACGAGGCATTGTGCGGCATAGGCGACCTCTGTTCGGAAGCAACCGTTCCCTGCCTGAAAGCGATCGGCTTTTGCATGATCGGCGACGGGCTCGACCAATTTTCAGAACAACTGAAGAGCCTGGCCCGCCAGGTGGAAGAGCTCTCGCGAGCGGAAGTGAGGCCGCCAATCCATCTCGAAATCGTTCTGCCGGACTCCGGCTTGCCGCACTTCGCCCAACTGCATGCAATCGCCTCGGCGTTCATGCAAGTGCACAAGGGGAGCAAGGATCCGAACCTCGCCGACACATACCGTTTCGGCATCACCGTCGATGCAGCCGCCATAGCCGACCCGGCAGCGTTCGTCACCGCGGTACGTTCACTTGCTTCGTCAGTGATAAGCGAAGCCGACTGCATGTACCGACAAGTGCACGAGCAATGCGCCGCGGTCGAGCGCCTCAACAAGTCGGCACGTCCGACCGCGGCTCCTGAAGACGACGAGCTCGATCCCGAGGCGTCGGACCGCCAGGACTGCTGACACCATCTCGAACATCGAAAGGAACCACCATGCTGAAATTCTTGCGCGGCCTTGCCATCATGGCATTGGCCACTATGATCCTGATTGAGGGCAGCCAGGTCCTCTCTCTGGGTCTCTTCGATACGACGCTGGCTGTCGCCGCGCTCCTGTCGATCAGCCTTACCGGAGCCGCGACGCTCGCCTTCTACGGGATCGCCGCAGCAGTCTGTGTGCCGCTCAACATGAGGCCGGGCATTTTGCTGCAAACCGTCTTCGGCACCATCGCCGGTGGCATTGCACTATTGCTGGCGGGCTTCCTGGTGCCGGCGATCGTTTTGCTGCACGGCGTGACAGTCTGCCTGGCATGCGCTTTTGTGAACACCATGATCATCTGGTTCCTCGGCGCTTGCTTCGGCATCATCCGCCCCGATTTGAAGTTCTTGCCTCACAGGGAACCGCAACGGCGCACCTAAAGCGTCTTGCGACAAGGACACGACAAGCGAGCCATCGAGCAACCTGGCAACGGCAGAGACTGCTTAGAGTTCCTGCCGTTGCTTCTGCTCACAGTGGCATGAGCAAAACCGATTAATTTGCACGCACTTGCCCGCACTTGGACGTGATACTGCCCACGGTGCTCATACTATATATTAGCATAGTTCCTATTGAAAGCAACGTGGCATGAAATGCTCGATTACCATTAGGAATCGGCAATCATCAATTCACACCACGAAGCCAGTTCTGAACCTGCATACCCAGGTCGCGTTGTTCCGCCGTGCAGACATTCTTGTCCACCAGCAGCTCACCCAGGCGGCCGGGGTTTTCTCCCCTGGCTCGTTTCTGGTCCTGGTAGTCCAACCACTCCTGCTTTTGAGCGGGAGTGATATAGCCGATTGCTACGAGAATGTCACCGATGAACGATTTCTCGTCCAGAACTGCGGTCACACCCTGTTCCTTCAGCTTTGGCGCCGTCTTCCTGATTTGCTTCTGGATGAAGGCGACCTTTTCGCAGACCACTCGATCGCAAACTCCAGCTTGCACGAGCGCCTGCCCCAACAACTGGGTAGCAGATTGACCTTTGGAGACCTTGGTTAGTTGTTCCCTCGTGGCCAGTCTGAAAGCCACGAAGTAATCACCGAGTCTCGACGTGGCATGAATCTTTGCCATGTCTGCCTCCTTTCACTTTATGGCTTTACCGCCCCTGACTGCGCAAGCATCCGCGTCTTGCGCAGGGCGAACGATTGGTCCGTGCTCAATGGCGTGTGGCACATTCACGACATCTCGCACAAACCAGCTCCCTCTCACAGGTACTCAACAGCTGCACACACGTTTAACCTTGCCTCGTCATTCACCAGTGACAGATACCCCGATCCATGAAAGCCACACAGGGCGCTTGCCCGTTAGCCTCCAAACCGGAGCCGATCGCTGCTCCCAGTAGTCCATGAAAAGCTTGCGATGTTTTTAGCGCTCGCTTGCTCTCACACTAAAGGGGTCGGAACTTCGAAGCCTCAGCCGGCTTTAGACCGACTTAGCTGCGGTAGGAACGCGCCTTCTCCATGCCTTTCAGCATGTAGACGGTCGCCGCGGCCACGGACTGCATGCAGTACGCAGCTTGCCCTGCCGTGAGGCCTTCACGTGCCGGCGAAGAAAAGTCATCGCCGCATGTCTCGTAGAAGCTGATCTCACCCTGCAAGATGCCTTGAGCCTCTTCGAGAAGCTCGCGCGCCTTCTTGAGGCTGAGTCCGATCACGGTCGCCGACATGACGACCGGGAACGGAGCGTTTTCACCCGCTTTGGGTGCTTCCGCTTCCAGCTTCGTGACCTCCCCGAGCTGGTAGTTGACCAGACCGAGTTGGTCCTTGAGACCGAACAACTGCTTGTGTGCCATAGAACTGTACCTGTGTTTTGAGTTGATGCCGACCCGGCACCGTGGGACCCACAGCTTCAAGGCAACACATCAGCCCGACGTACCGCAACAGTCATGATTGACTGTTTTACTTCTGGAAGAAGAGTGCGGTGCTTTCTTTCGGACTGTTTGTTAATTGCAAAGAAGACTATGGATATTTCGAAGGTAATAAAGTCCTGCAAACAGGAGCAAGAGATTGGTATTTGTACTGAAAGAACAGCCAGGAGTAACCAAAGGAAACACCAGGCCTTCGTTTCAAGATTACTTGCCTGGCGAGCTCACTGGGAAAAACCGTAAGCGCGAAACGCCTAGCGCAGTTGATACAAGTACCCATTCTCTGCGACCTGGAGTAACGGATTTCCCATTTCACTATGATGAACGGCGGCCCAGGAACATGAACGATACCGCCAATGGTGCCTCTACGATATTTTATACTAATCAGCTGGCGAGGAAGACGACGAACCTGCTCCGTCAGGGAGTCCTAATTCCTACGACCAGCTCTGGGTATATTGAGCTTGGCAGGAGACGCCGGTAACCGCAATGCAAGACGAGGGTATCTGTAAAATTTGCGGCAAATCGCGCTTGAGCGGCTCAATGACCCAGTGGCTGTTCGGCACGAAGCAATGCGCCTGCCTTGTTCAATCTGACGAGAAGGCTGAATCCTCTCTGGTTCAAAGCCTCTGCTGGACGTGTGGTAAACCGGTCGCACCAAGTAAACGCGGGACGATCACGCAATGGGTCTTTAGAGGCGATCAATGCCAATGCGCCAATCCCAATACCAGCAGAGCCGCAAAGTCCGGGCGACTCAGAGAGGAACGCCGGGCTGCATCAGATGATGCCGCTTACGCTGAAACACGCCGCGAGCCCGTCATCGAGACTTTCGTCGAACGCTACGATATCGTCGCGCTGCTCGGCACAGGCGCAAGCGGATCCGTTTACCGCGCCTTCGATCGAACTCTGCAGAAAGAAGTAGCGATTAAACGTTTGAGCAAGCAAAAACTGACCCCCAGGCACGTGACCAGTTTGCAACAAGAGGCACGAGCAGCGAGCAAGTTACAACATAAGAACCTGGTTACCGTACTTGATTTTGGCGCCTCCGCGGAGGAGCCCTATCTCGTCATGGAGTACGCACCCGGCAATACCTTGTCCGGCATTTTGCAAGAGAGGGGCGCCCTGCCCATTAATACCGCCCTTGGTATCACGCTGCAGCTGTGCGACGGTCTCGGGCACGCTCACGAAAAGGGCATCATCCATTGCGATTTGAACAGCCGGAACATTATCATCACCGGCAATGATTCAGACTGGCTTCAAGTCAAGATCTTGGATTTCGGCATCGCGAAATTCGCCCAGGAAGCCTCCCTGGAGCCAATCAACCAACAGAACACTTTGGCATGCAGCCCTCTTTATGCCAGCCCGGAGCAATGCAAGAATCAGCCACTGGACGGACGAACCGATGTCTATGCTGTCGGTTGCTTACTGTACGAGATGCTCACGGGCAGCCCGCCTTATGTCGGCGCGACAACGCAAGAAACTCTGATGATGCACACGAACGCACCGCTGCCAAAGCTGGGAGTGATCGACCATGCGTTCGCACCGGAGCTGGAGCAATTGGTACTACATGCGATATCAAAGCGCAAGGAGGACCGTTTTGCCTCGATGCAAGAATTCGCGGCTGCCATCGAAGATGTTCTCCGGCCATATGATTTGGAGAAAACGGTTGACCGGGTCCCCGCCCTGGAAGCGCCAGCTCTGTCTCTGCCTTTGATTCCCATGAACAGCGCAGCCCGCCCGCGGCGCTCGCATCTTATTCTATTGGGATGCGCAGCCTTGCTGGTTTTGGCAGGCGCGACCACTGCAATTTGGAACGGACAGCACGAGGCACCACAAAAACAATCCGCTCGAAAGAAGAAAAAAGCCAAGCCGTATCAGCCGATGAAATATGACAGCGAGCTGACTTCTCAGCCGTTGGTCAGCAATCTTACCGGTCGCATGTATGTCGACATCGGTCGTCATATTTGGTTTAACGACCCCGAATTGAACGACGATGATGTGCAGGCAATCAAGCGATTAGCTGAATCTTCGCCCATTATAGACTCGATCTATATGGACGACACCCGAGGTGTAACGCCAGAGCGGCTCGAGCAACTGTCTTTGCAGCAGATCAAAAAAATTTCCGTGCGCAAGTCGGATGTCTCGGACGAAGGCATACTGACCATATCGAAGTTCCCCGGACTGCGGCGCTTGGATATTTCTGATTGCAATTTGAGCGATCGCTCTTGCGATTTTCTGGCCCAAAATGCAACTGAACTGGACAACCTGAACATTACCAGCTTGCCGATCAGCGAAGCCGGGTTCAGCCGGCTCGCCGCCCTGACGAAACTTCGCACCCTTAGTGCCTCTGGCAACAGCTGGTTGGGCGACCGTTCGACCTTGATTATCGCTGGACTGAAAGATGTCGACGTTCTCTACCTCGATCGCACGGCAATCAGCGACCGTGCCATGTCCAGCCTGGCAGGCATGCAGGCGCTCAAGTTTTTATCAATCTCAGGCAATAAAATCAGCGACTCCGGTTTGCTCGAGCTGTTGAAAAAGAAGAACTGGAAGGGACTGGGCCTTGCCAACACAGGCATTACATCAAGGTCCATGGATGGTATTCTGAGCCTGAAAGGGCTGCAAGCATTATCGATTGATGAGAAACTGATCGCCCGTGCTCCGCGAATTTCGCGCCTCAATCATCTGTATAAACTTTACCTGCATGTATCATCCAAGCTTGAAATACCCTCCCGGCTGCCGGATTGCGACACCACTGTCGTAGCGAACATGGACTCGCGCAGTTGCATTTCGCAATATCTTGCGGAGTTGGGCAGCCGGGAGTCTGCACTAGTCCCCGATCCGACTGGCTGGGCCAAACCGCAATCCAAACGATAGCGCACCGTGTACGGTACTATTGTAGACTCACCTGACCATAGAAGCACGGATAAAAAGCACCCCGCCTGGTACGTACTCGTTGCTGAAAAAAATGCACCCCTTATTCAGCTGAGTACGTACCAGGCCCTAGTCAGAAAAATCGTCTTTACCTTACAGGTACCTAGTAAATGTTCGTCTTCAGTGCAGTATCCAGCTGCGACTGCATGTAGTCATCCGACATCTTATTCACCGCGCCGACGCCAGCCTCGAGAGGATTGGGAGGCGTGTTCGACGCCTTATCGCTGACTCCCCAAGCCTGGGCATAGCACTCCCATGGAGCAGCTATAGCAGCTTTGGCAACTTTACCGACATAATCCGCTTCGTTAAATGGTCCACTACTCATAAAAGCAACCTCGCAAGCCCATCCAAAAACCATCCACGCTCTACATTCTTTCAGCCAAACCTAACAATGATGTTAAAATGCCGTGTACGTTTCAAAAAGCCTGCGAACGTATTCAGGCTGAAGCTACCCGACTTCTCGGACCATGAGATGGCTCGATGCCTAGCGAAGATTTCCGCTTTCAAGAAGGACCAGAACTTGTCGTCGACAAGACAGAAGATAATGTCATTGATAAAACGGTCATCTCAGCTACTAACCTGGAGCCTGTTAAGGTCACAGCCTATGCAGATCCGCAAGCCCTGGTCGGTAAAGTCCTCGACAAGTACGAAATCGAAGCTCTGATTGGCAACGGTGGCATGGGATGCGTATATAGAGCCCGCCACACGGTGCTTAACCGACACGTGGCTGTAAAAGTCCTGCACAAACATCTGATCAGTCATCAAAGCGTCGCGGACAGATTCAAAATGGAAGCGCAAGCAGCGCACGCCTTGAGGCATCCAAACCTCGCCTCAGTAACAGATTTCGGCTTTGGTGAAAACGGCGAATTTTATCTGGTTATGGACTTCATTGAAGGACAGACATTACAAGACCGGCTTAATAAGGGCGTCCTCGATGTTGACACCTTTTGCAGCATCTTTCACCAGGTGCTCGATGGGCTGAGTTACTGCCACGAAAAAGGCATCGTTCATCGCGACATTAAACCAAGCAACATCATTCTTTCCGACGATGCTGTGGGAACGGATTCGGTAAAGCTAGTCGATTTCGGTATTGCTAAGGTTCTTTCCAGCAGCAGCAATTCAATCGATCAGCTGACACAGACCGGCGAGTTGCTCGGGAGTCCGCTGTACATGAGCCCCGAGCAATGTCATGGCGAGCCGATTGATCC
>JAJPJO010000111.1 GCA_021324135.1 Pseudomonadota bacterium | reverse complement strand
TGGGCGCTGATGCGATTGCAGATGCCATTCTCGATCACGAACCTGATTCCGCACAAGCAGTAATTTTGACGAGGCCAAAAATGGTGAAAATCGGCCTCGACAACGAGGCCAGACTGCCCAAAACTGCACTGTATGAGTGTCAACGGCCTCGTTAACGAGTCCAAAAAGTGGCAATTTTGGCCTCGTCAAAAATTCCGCCACGTTCCGCAGGCCGGCATTCGAATGTTGATATTAGATTCGACAAGTTGACGCTCGACATGTCGCCACTCGGCATTCGGCACGTCGCATCTCGGCATTATTGGTGAGTTAATCTTATGTGGACTACAAACTCGGACGTGTCGCGCCCGATGCACGGAAGAGCGCGCACGCTATAATGACTCGTGTATGTCCGCGGCGTACTAATCAATTCGTGTAAGGCAAAAGCCATGTCAAAGCCGCACATAATGGGTCTTCTTGCAAGCTGTTGTTTGGCAGCACATATGTCTATGTTTCAACCGGCTAATGCGCAGCAGATAGATTCTCTAGTTCTCGAATCGAACAATTTGGGCGTTCGCGATCTGAACAAGGGTGACACTTGGAGCGCAATCCAAAACTTTGAACAAGCGCTCCGGATAGATCCCAGTTACGAACTCGCTCGAAAAAATTTGGCTATTGCCCTGAACAATCATGCACTCAAACTGCGTTCGAGCAACGTCGAGGAGGCGATTCGTTATTTTCACGCCGCACTTTTTCAAGATCCGAAAAACCCGACTACCAGGAATAACCTGGATGAGAGCATTCGCAAGATTGGCAAGGATCCGCAGCTCTTCAAGGATCGCCTGGCGTTAGGAGATAAGGCTTGGGAAGAGCAGGATTACAAAGGCGCTAAAGTCGAATATCAAATTGCTGCGTCGATCGAAACAAATGATTCCGTTCGGGAAAAGCTGAAAAGTGTTGATGAAGTTCTCGGTGTTGAAGCCAAGAGCGCAGCCCACAGTGATGAACCCGCTCCAGTGCCGAAGGCGCATGAAAAACAGGATGCTGATTGGCCTGGCGCCGCCTATATGGTTCAGGTTCAGCGTGCCATAAAAAAGGCATACAAGTTCTCCTCAGTGGTTCCATTGAAAAGGGCACCAAGCGTGGTTTTCCGAATTCAAAAGGACGGCTCTGTATCTGATGTTCGAACTCCGCATTCATGCGCAGTGCCCGAAGCCGACGAAGCACTGCGTAATGCAGTCAGGAGCGCCAAGCTTCCGCCGCTTCCCGAGGGGAGTGCAAAGTTTTTAGACATGGAGTTTCAGATGAATTCATGTCCCACCTTCGGCGGAGCCGGCGGGTTGCTTCACTAATCTCCAAGCCTTTGCACCATCTCGATAAACAACGACTAGCGTTCCGTCCGGATCAAAATCGAGTGGATCGTTCTCAAAATCGAATGCATCAACTCTGATGTCGGCTGTTATCCCCTTCGCTTCACCTTGAGTCGCCTGTAGTAATTCTCGATGAGCGACGCCATATGCTCTTCGATTTCGAATCCATCTAGCACATCGCCGAATCGCTTCGATATTCGCACCTGAAGATATTCTGCAATCGTGTACGGGCTGATCTTTTGCAGTGCCCGCAGTGGTGTCGTCACATAACCTTCTCCCAGTGCAAGAAATGCAAGGTCGAGCACATCTCTGTGTTTGGCTAACGGCTCCCGCTCAGCCGGAACGGTAATTTTCGGCAGCAACCACTTCTCGAAAAAGTAGTCGAGAAAATCGCGGAACAGATCGGCTTTGCCATCATCGATGTTGAGGAGCCTGTGCAGTTGATTGGATCTGCCCGCGGAGATTGCAAGAGAAACTATTTGAAGAATGGAAAGATGCTTATCAGATTCGTTGCATTGAGCGGTCGAGGAAAACTTATTACAGTACTTGCGATGGTGATTTTCAAAACTGATTGCATTGCACCCGGAGAGCGACAGTTGCCTTGGCACCATGAACTCGTAGGTGAAACCATTGATTCGGAACCAGTTGCCATCCTTGTCGAGGTAGAGAGGGGCGCCAAATCTTGTTGGATCGACTGGACTGAGCAATTTTCTTTTGACCAGGTTGTTTCTATGCTCCTCATCAATTTCATCCGGCTCACAGATTAAGAAACGAAGCGCATGTGGTTTGTAGCTCGTCATTGCTTCGATCCAATAAAGTTCGTGTTTTTTGGTAGCGAATAGCGACCAGGGGAAGTGGAACGACACCGTGCCGTACATAAAGCCGGGGTGCCAATAATTTGGCGAGACCCAGGCGACGTTCAGGCGCTCGGCGCGCAGCTTGCTATCGTCCCAGACCAGTCCGGAGCGCACGGACTCGTCCTTGATGATGCTGCAGGCGTCGCTCTGATGAGCGACATGGGTAACTTCATTGATGCCAGGAAACCAGCGTGGATGTTCCTCAAAATCCGCTCTACTTATCTCGTATCCACTCCAGGCTCTCATTTATCAGCACCCTCCTGCACCGGCAGAAACCGCAAAATCATCATCTTATCAGTCGCAGGCAAATCGCAAATTCATGGAGACGCCTCCGCTGCGTAGAGAAAGCAGTTCCTATCGCACGCGAACTCATCATGCTTATTCCCAATACTACGATATCGAAGCAGCCCTACCTACGATAACGACGCAGCCCTAGCTCAACAGTTGAAAAGTTGGAGCGCCTCTGCCCCTTATGGCATCATCGTCTTGATCTCGCTTCCGCCCAAGGGCGAGGTCACGGGCATCCTCAGCCGTGGCTTTGGCAAACAAGACTTTAGATTGAGCGCCGCTGTCGTTCCCCAGTCTGCTCAAAGCAGCCTCAGCCACGCCGCAAGCTCGATTGGCGAGACCAAGCCCCTGGTTTACATCGCCGAGATCGTTACTGTCTGCAAGGGCAAGGGCTTCACCGCCGAGCAGGCTTGTCTGTGTGGAGGCGGCTGTCGAGATGACTTGATCGGCGCGGGCATCCTGAATGCTGTAGCGGGTGTTCAAGTGCCTGTCGGAAATCAATGAGCCGTCATCAGCCGGCAAAGTGTACATGGAGTCATCGGCATAGATGCCATCTGTACTGACCAGTCCGATGCCGCTCGAAGCATCCATGAGACCGTCGCCGTCGCAGGCAAAATCGCCGCCGATAAATCCGTCGTTGGAGCTAAAGTTGATCAAGTTGTTGCCGTTTTGATCTTGAGTCTGGAGATCCCCGCCGGACAGAACACTAACCTCTCCACTTTGAGCATTTGCCTGCATGACACCGCTATCGGTGGCATTAGAAATGATGGCTTGAGACTGAACATCACCGCTATCCGGATCGGAGCGAGAGATGAGTGCATCTTGTCCCTGTCCGCCGCTGAGCGCCACACCACCGACGGTGGCAGCCTGGTCGCCGGATGCTCTTGCATTAAGTTGTTGCAGCAACGCTGTCATGCGCTCCTGGCTCTGTGCATCGGGCGGCTGTTCCGCCTGCTGCGCATCTCTTAACTGCCCGTCATTGCCGACCACGGACAATTGCTTATTGTCGCCAAAGCGGAACTCCTGACCGTTGTGGAACAGCGAAACCTGAGCTTTATCGATATCGGTAAGCGAGTAATCGCTTCCGTGCGTTTGCATGAGCAGGCGCTGGGCTTTATCTCCGTCACCAATCTTGAGGGCAGCCGTACCGTTATCCCCGATCTGCTTGCGGATCGCTTCCAGTCTTTGCGAGATCTGCTCCTGGGTAAACGATCCTTTAATGTGAGCGGCAGCATCGACGCTGGTCTGGTTTCCTTGAGCGTCGTAATTGTAATTGTAGTTGACGCCTTCGTGATATCTCTGGACTAAACGATCGCCTTTGTATCGATCCATCCGATCGAGCTTGTAGTGCCCGTCCTCTCCCTGAGACATCGCGAATTCCGCCCGCGAGTCATCTTTGAGAGTGATACCATATGAGCCATCACTATTTTGTTTGGCAACTACTTTCTCGCCGTTCTTGAGGTAGGTTGCTCCATCTGGTGCTTTCAAAACCGTGAGTTTCGATCCGCCGACGTCGATCGTGCCTGCTTCCTTAGCGTTGTCGGGAACAGTGAAGCCCTTGCCCGTTGTCGATTGTCCATCGCCATCGCCTTTGGCTGTCCGAGCACCGCCTGAACCGGCAACCTCCGCCCTGGGCATTGCGGAATGGCCTACGGGAAACTCCAGGTGTCCCTGTGTATATGGCTCGAGCGCTGGACTGAAGGAGGCGGTATGAACATAATCCCGGAATGATTGAGCGCCCCAATCGGAAACCTGGCTCAGAACACCCTGGCTTTGTGCCATTAGCTGCCGCGCCTCTGCGGAGTCGACTCCGCCGTCGAGCAGTTTCAAATTGCCGAAGCGGCTCAATACATCAGGCTGTATTTTCGATGAGGCCGCCAGCGCCTGCTTCACCACACCCCGATCGGTTGACTGGAGGTCCGCCAGCAGCGCCTTTGTCGCCCCGTCCGGACTGGCGTCTCTGCCCTCGGCCGCACCCTCTACCCGTTCGCCGTCTTTCTTGGCGCCAGCCTCCTTAAGTGTTTTTATTCCTCCATTTTGATCCTGGTCGGGCGTGCCGCCGCCGACGTGCGTTTCGGTTGCGGCGCCGGGCGTGCTGCCTGGTGTTCTTGGTCTGGTGGCGGTTTCAGCCAGAATTTTGTGTGAGGCGGCGTCCCGCTCCCGGTCCATGGTGGCCGTGCCCGAGTCTCGCCGAGTATCAGCGGCTTTGCCTTGTTGTGCATCCGGCTTTGTTTGAGTGGCGGTCATAGCGAATAAGGACCACGCCGAGGGGGTTTCGGCGGCCGAAGCGGGCATGTTTGTGGTAAGTATGGTCAGGGTAGCAATTCAGTGTGACACCTGCGTGACGGTTAAACACGTTCTTTACTGTAAAATACGAGCTTATCCCGACGACTCTCCCCGCCCCGCCTTAGCGATTGTGCCTCGAGAAACATGAGATTACCGGCAAAGTTGTTGATCGCTCTCCAATGCAGCATCGCCATTCAGGCATTCTGCAATTTCAGCGTGCGCGCCGATACAAACGAGCTCAAGCTCGGCTTCGATGCCTACCAACAAAAAAATTACGCTGAGGCAATCAAACACCTCGACAAATATCTTGCCACGAACAAACCGGATGCTCGAACCATTTACTATCTGGCGCTCGCCAACTTGCAAAACGGTCAGTCCAATCGAGCCAAACAGTTGTTCCAGTATATCGTCAAGGCATTCCCATCAACTGTTGAAGCTCGCCAGGCACAGACGACACTAACGAAGCTTGGTGTCCCGAGCGAAACGAGCGCTGCCACTACCGATAGTACCAGCTCCGACGAGGCGAAGGCCGCGGAAACGGCCGCGAAAATGTTTGACGGCAAGTACAAGGACAAACGCATCGTTTTGACCGATGAAGCCTACAGAAAGGAATACGCGACTATTCCCACTCAAGTCTCGATACCGGTCACTCACACCGCCCATGGTGACATAGTCACAGGCACGATAGATGGGCAAGGCTTTTACTTGCAGTTCAGCCACAGCTGGGAAACCCGCCTGTCTCTTGCCGATCTGGCGAAGGCTAAAATACCGGAGCCCAAGCGTCCTCCCGATGATAAGGAAGGAACGGTCCCCTTGTGGAAGATGGTCGTCGACCTCAATCTCGGCGGTGTAAAACGCAAGGTTCCGGCTACGGTGCTGAAAGAGCATAGCGGCTATCCGGAGCTGGGCTCGTCATTTTTCGAAGACTTGAAGGTCGATTCATCCGGAGGCAATTCATTGATCCTTCGCAAGAAGGATGCCATTGCCGGATCACCAAAGGCCAGTGTCGATCAGTACAAGCAAGAATTCGCCAAACTGCCGGATACCGCAGAAGTTCATTTCGTTCGCGCGGACAGCGGTCACATGCTCGTCGATGCCTTTGTCAACGGTCGTCTGATCAAGTGCTATTTCGATACCGGTGCAAACGAGCATTTCGGAGCGAACCACTTGCGTGAGGCAGGTCTGCCCGTTCCTACGGGGAAACCGGACGGATATACGGGCGGCTGGGCGGGGGCACCGGTTCCGATATGGAAAACCAGCGCCACGCTGAAGATCGGCAATATGACTCGCACCGTTCCAATCACCGTCGAAGAGAATATGGCATTGCCACCACTGGTGGGGCAAGAGTTCATCCGCGATTATCAATACTCAATCGATGCCGCCGGCGGCAGAATGATCTTGACCAAGAAAACCGCGAAAGTTGCAGCCTCATCAGTGTCCCTCAATTCGCTCTACGACATCCCATGCGAGATTGAAGGCGATCGCGAATTCGTTACGCTGACGGTAAACGGCAGAAAATGCAGCCATGTGCTAATCGATACGGGGGCTTCGAGCACCATACTTTCGCCGGGAAGCGCCATGGCGCTGGGAATTGATACAAGCGGCGGGCGGTCGATGATGATGACCGGCGTTGGCGGGAACGTGACGATGAGAGAGGTCTCGATGGATTTGAGGCTGGGTCCAATCGTGAAGAGCGACTTTCCGGTAAAAGTCGGGGGCATGGGAATGAACGCCATCGGTCAAGATTTTATGTCCGGATGGCGGTTTACCGTCGACCGTGAAGCGAAGCTGCTGCGTTTCTTCCACTGAGACTGAACCTGCCGACAAGCGCTCGCGCCACGTCTTGCGGCGCCGAACATTCCCCTCTTCAAGTCATCTACGAACATGACTTTCGTCACTTTTATGACGGATTGGCAGCTTGCTATTCTGGGAGAGTCAGACTGCACCGGGTTTAAACATGAGCCGTAATCTGCATGCCTCTGGATTCTCCTTCATGCTCGCCAGCAAAACATTCTTGCACTGGCTTGCCATCATCGGCGGTGCCAGTTTCGCACTAAGCACAACTCTGCCTGATTGCCCCGGGTGCCACGATAAAACCAACCTGCGCCCCGTCTTGAGCACAGTGACTGTAAAGGGAGAGCCGTGGGACGGTTGTTCGGTAATGCATGGACAGTACTCTTTTGACTTCGGTCCTTTCCTGGTTGATAAATGCGTAATGGACGGGTCCCACTCCGGCTTAAATAGGAATCAGACAGGACCTATGCTAGTGACGACGCGAGACAGGCTTTTCCTCGGTTTTTGGCACTGCCGGCGGTGTCACACGCAGATAGGCTCCTCGTTTTTCATGGTCGAGCGACAATCAACCAGCGCGGTTACCCATGACAGTGAGAATGCCATCGCTGAGTTGACTGCCGGTCGAATGTTCATGCGAAGCAAAGCTGATGGGAAATGGTTACAGTTCTTTTGAGGTTATATTACCGTCCGGATTTATGATAGAGTTGCCGATCTCCATATCCGACTTCTACATAACGGACGAGCACCAGTGAAAAACCTTCCACCGCAAAAAACTTCATCGCGCCGCTTACTCAAGACAGCTCTACTATTGTCTTCGCTATCAGCTCTGCAAATTTGCATACCGGCCAATGCCCAGCTCGATCCTTACATGGA
>JAJPJO010000552.1 GCA_021324135.1 Pseudomonadota bacterium | reverse complement strand
GGCGAGAATCGCCGGCCAGATTAAGTGAGAATTGCCGGCCATTTTGCGCGAGAATCGGTGGCCATTTTCGATGAGAATCGCCGGCCATTTTCGGTGAGAATATGCAAGCAAGCCGCGCGGTCGTCAGGCTGCGCGGCTCTGTGAAACAACCAAGACCGGGTGCGACAGAGGAATTCAGCGGGGCAAGACTAGACAGGCGAGGATGGCATGCAGTGACGCCGTCATAAACACAGCGCACTCATAAATCTATGCCTTGTTAGCCGACTCTCTGAGAGCGAAGTCCAGGACGAGAACGAGGTTCATTCTTGGAAGAAGCTCCGTAACTAGAAAGGCAAGCGATACTGTGGCAGTATTGGGGAGGAGGAGTGGTGGCGGGGTGGGTTGGGGTTGGTCACCGTCGAGCTGGCTGCGAGACGGAATGCTTGCGATGAGATGATTTCGGCAATTTATGCGATCAGCGTTCTTTGGCGTATCTCGTTATCTTGACGGCTTTCATTTCCACGCCATAGACTTCGGCAAGTTCTTGTCGCAATTTGGTTTCATCGGTCTTGAGCAAGCTCAAGTCGGCGCCGGAACCGTAGATGAGCAATTTCAATGCTAGTTTTTGGTGTTCCTTTGTCGTGATCATTCGTTTCAGCGAAGGATTCCAGAGGAGCTTAGACCAAGGCTCACTACTTAGGTTCCAAGGGATTTGAGCCAATCGTTTAGCTGCTTCATTGAGTGATAGTCCACTATCGACCAAGACACGCACTGCTTGAACCAGCAGCTGAAATCCGATGGGTCGAAAGATTAGGTTGCCACCGTCGGCGGTTCTATATTTCTCAACAGTCGAGTCGGACTTCGAGTGAGAGGCAGCTTCTTCAAGTGGCGAGAAATGCTTTTGCAGTGTTTTCCAAAGCAACGCTGCCCGCCTATAATAATCATTCAACTCCTCATCCGTTGGCCGTTTCTTTTTCCTCTTCGACCAGTCCGAAGGAGCCGTTTTGAAGTAGACTTCCAGGGAATCGTATAGCGATATGATGCTCGTAACACTGGACCGGTCCTTGACGGATAGGTTCTTTGACTTTGAGATCGAAATCTTGTCCTGAAATAGTGGGTATTCATCCGCTAATCGCCTTGTAGTGATGGCGATCGGATCGTCGTCGTCGAGCGCGATAAGTTCCATTTTGCCGACGATCTTGGCATGTCGGTTCAGCACCGTGAATAATCGTCTTGTCCTTTCCAGGCCCGTATCATCATTCGAGTGAGCTACAAACAAGACAGATACTTCTTCGTCACTGAGCTCCGCGTCCTCTGCAATCGCCTTTTGAATACCAACGACTCTATGCTGTCCGTCGATAGCAAACAGCTCTTCTGTTCCCTCCAGACTTAAGTACCCAAGCACGCCGGGAGTGGGCGTAGTGCCTTCCGATATTTCAGCGGTCTCGGAAGTGCTCACTGAGACTTCGCACCATTGCGGCGATCCGCCGTACACACCGACGACAAGCGCGTTGAACAAGCGCTGAGGTTGACCAACTAAATAGTCTTTGATGGCCTTTGAATGACCTTCTTGTAGTTGACGTTGAATGAGCTTGGACAGAGTCTCTGTCTTGTGAATTTCAGCCACCGGTTTGATTCGCTCTGCAACATCTTGCAGCCGCATAACGGCAACATAATAGGTCCAATCTCCCATGAGACCTTTGAGTGCCGGCAGCAATAATTTGGTTTGTTTTGTCATTGTTATATGAAAGCGTTCGTAATAGCGCTCACTTTTCCTTTGAATTTACTGTTTAGGGGCGGCACAAATCCACTCAGGAGCTTGTCCTCGATGTCTTCAGGTTTCATGTTTGCAGGCACCACGGCAAAGTGAAAGTGAATGAAGCCAGAATACTTTGGCAGGGTGGCAATCAACTTAGGACGCTCAGTCAGATTTTGAACGCCTCGCACATATTGTTTGAATCTCTCTCGTAGCGTTTGATCTGTGGTCTCGCCAACGTACAGCAGATACGATGGACGCAGCCCTGCTGACGCGTCCGGCATTACGATGAACGCATAGACGCCCTGTTTGTCAGGTATGTTAGGCACCTGAGCGATGTCGAATGGCACTGACGTCCAGGTAAGAGCTGTGTTATCTTTGAACTCGGCCCAAAGTTTTGGCCAGAGCAGAAAATGATGCCTGTGAGTTTTGGCAACGTCCATCTCTTTGGCTAAATCGACTCTGTCTTGATGAGGAGGCATGATTGTGGATGACGTGGTGAACTCGGGTTCTGACCATCGGGTGAGGGCCGCAGAAATCAGTGATCATACAACCTGCCTCATATCTGGCGCTTCACTTTGCAACCCGCTTGCTTCATCCACTGTGTCATTCATGTGTCGCGAATGCTGCAAAGCGGGTATTCGAACCGACTGATAATGATCCACGCATCATGAGTTTAACCAGGATTTGTCGGACCAACCCGCTCCGAATTGTGCGTCGTGTTAGATTGATGGAGCCAGCGTGTTCGGGAGACGTCAAGTGACATTTGAAGAACTCAAGACATTTCTAACGTCTAGAATGTCCATTTCACACATTTACCAGCCAGCTATTCTTCTTGTGCTTCTCGAAAACGGCGGAGATGCAACTGTCGCGATGATTGCTAAGAGGTGCGCTGAATTGCGCCCTGGCTCCGTCGAAAGTTACGCTCAGCGATTATTGAAATATCCCAAAGAAGCGCTTACTAAACACGGTGTTATCACCGCAACAAGCAATCGTAACGATTTTAAGCTCGCACTAGATATCGCCAGCTTGCCGGAAATGGCAAGGCAGGAGCTTATCGATGCGTGCACAGGTCGGCTCGCGAAGGTGAAATAAGCGACGTTCAGGAATCCAGTTTTTTTAGCTCGTGACGCTCAATAGTCCACTGAGCATGCTTCAGTCTTTCGTTCCAGTTTTTGCGATTTCCAATGTTATTCGCATTTGACAGTAATCCCGCGGCTTCCTCCTGGCGCGTCAAATTTGCGAAGGTTTCGTAAAGTGGATACGTTGGTGCTACAAATGTTTCTTTTCTGTGCAAGATCGGCGGATTGTGCGACTCTGAATAATCAGAATACTTGGTGTGCAAATCACGGAGATCGATTCGCACGCTGGTGTGTAGCGCGGGATGGGGATCCGTATCGAAGTCCGGATAGAAGAGGTAAGAAATGCTCGGCTTGTCAGTATGAAATTTCGCAAGTGTAGCCCCATCCATCCTTCCAATAGTCCTGCTGGCACAACCTTCATACAACCGCAAGATAAGGTCAAGCTGATCCAAGGCGCTTACGTGGACATACAGGCCATCCGGTACAAACTTGCCAATCTTGCTTTGGGCGCAGGTTTTTGCAATCATGCCAGGTTGTCCTACACTAAATAGCATTTGATCTGCCTGATCGCATGCGCTTTTGTAGGAGCCGAACAACGCTTTGATATCATTCTGGATTTCTGCGGGAAGTTGACCGATACGGGGCCGTTTGCCAAATTTGCTTAGAGCTATGTATAGCGACAAATCTTGCCTTCTGCGTTCAATTAGTTCGTCCCATTCGTCCTTGCTTGTGGCATCGACTACGAGCTTGAACGCACGATGGATGCTTCCTAGTTCCTTGGTGATTTGTTTTTCGTCAGGTAGCTCACCTTTGAGTGGCAAGCGACCTCGATCTGTGACAAAGTCGATCAAGGGTTTGAGGATCTCCTGACACTCATCAAAAGTCTTTGTTCGTAATCGAACTAGTGGCGATGAGCGACGGCTGTGAAATCGAGATGCTCGGAATGCCTCAACGTCTTGGTCCGTTCGAAAAACAAAATAGACGCCCAATCCGGCAGGAACAGCATCAACGCCTAACGTATGGTCTATATATTGCTTAAGTTCTTCCTGCTTAAATACTTTCTGGAATGTATTCCTCTTGGTCAGCACGCCGTCGCCAAAAGCTATGACGTTGTCGCCCAAATAGTCGACGAGTACTTGGGCTGAAACAATGAGGACTCTCTTTGCTAACGACCAGGCTTCTTTCAACGCCTCGCGTCTTTCGGTTAGATCTTCAATCACGTTAAGCACATAGCCAAGATTTACAACGTCAGCGGGTGAGCGCGGGGCTTGTGGACGGAAGTACGGATCCCAGCCAGCTGATTCAAATCCGAGACAAGCCACTCGTTCTACATCGCCGCCGTGACCACAGCCGTAGTCGAAAAATGTCGAAGCCTGAGTGAACATACCAGACTCAAGAGCAGTTTTGACGGGTCGTGACAAATCTGAACGCACGATAGCCGCTTTGTGGCGATCAATTTCCAGGTTCGAGGGTTTGTTCACAACCATTGTCTATGCTCGCTGATACTCCGGATCGCCAATTCGGGACTGCACCTCGTTTATTGCTCTGGCGAGAATACCAGCAG
>JAJPJO010000007.1 GCA_021324135.1 Pseudomonadota bacterium | reverse complement strand
GGCGGGAGCGCTCGCTTTCAGGGAACTTCCAATAAAGCGCTGAAATCCGCGACCGTGAATTCTGCCGCCGCCACCCTGCCATTCACCGAGTCTTTCTACGGCAACGCCACGCTGGCAGTAGGCAACAACACGATCCCGGTTGGCATCACGGATGGTACCAACACAACGACGACAAACAACTACCAGGTAAGCGCCAACAACGGCTCCAGCTCTGCGCTAACGTACGACGCCAACGGCAACATGACCAACGACGGAACCAACACGTATGTTTGGGACGCCGAGAATCGACTGATACAGATCAATTATCCCGGGACGGGCAATAACAGCCAGTTTACATTCGATTCATATGGCAAGAACGTCAAGCTTCTTGAGTACTCTGGCGGATCTTTGACCGCCACAAAACAATTCGTCTGGCCCAACAAAGAGCGTAGTGAGGAGCGGGACTCGGCAGGCACAATTACTAAGCAGTTCTTCTCATTAGGACAAAGGACCGGCGGAGTAAGTTACTTCTACTCGAATGATCATTTGGGATCCACGCGCGATGTAACAGACAATGGCGGAAACATCCAAGCTCAGTATTCTTTTGATCCCTTCGGACGGGTGACGAGATTGCAGGGCGCTCAGTCCGCCGACTTCCAATTTGCCGGATACTATTTCCACACAGCAAGCGGCTTGAACTTAACGCTTAATAGAGCATATTCGGCGGGTCAAGCACGGTGGTGCAATCGTGATCCGATTGATGAAAATGCAGGGCCAAATTTGTACGCGTATGGGGTGAATGATCCTTTGAATGGGAAAGATCCGGCTGGGCTTCAATGTATCTTTTTCTTTCGAACAGGTCCCTGGAGCACAACTGCAACAGCAGCGGCTCGGTCAGGTTCGTCTGCTGCATCCAGTGGTGCCAGAGCAGGCACGGGAACAAGATTTTTCCCTCCGTCTCCGCTCAATCCAGACCCTTGGCCAGTTCCAGACTATGGCACCGAGGGCAATCCTGAGTTCAAGTGCTGCAAAAAAGGTTCTCTAGAGTGCTGCGATGACAACCGAGACAAATGCGATGCGATGTGCGCATATTGGTACGACTGGGAGCATGGAAACATACCAAACAATGGCTATTATAGAGATTGTCTCCGTTGCTGTAAGGCCAAACTTCAGGATTGTCTAAAAAAATACAAGCATGTTGGTTGGGATGATTGTGTCAATCAGGGTCCGCATAAGCCGTTAGAGCATGCTCCGTGCGGAGCATGACTCGCAAACTCACAGTTTTAGCGGGAGCAAAAGGAATGGTAGACGTAAAAGGCGATCCAAACATAGATAAGAAGTCACTGCTGGATAGTGATTTGCAGCCTGCTGTTATGCAATGCTTTCGTTTTGGAAGTAAATTGAGGGCCAATCAAGCGAAGAGATTCGAGCAGAGGCTTGATGACAATAGCTCAGATCTTGAAGCTAGGGTCGTCCTTCTTGGTTTTTACAGAAGAAACTATTCCAAAGGACGACAGAATTCTCAGCGCTATGTCAACATGCTTGGTTGGTTTATCGACAACTTTCCGACAAGCTTTCTCTTGGAGATCTCAGAATACAACCAGTACGATTCGAACTTTAGGTCGCTTCAACGAAAATGGCTGAAGCAGACAAGAATCCATTCCAAGGACGTCAACGTGCTGAAAAATGCTGCACATTTTTGTTCTCATTTCAACCCACGTCGCTCTGAAAAAATATGGCTACGAGCCGTTGAGGTAGGAGACAACGCTGAGTGGCGATATCAACTTACACGACTCTACTTGCACATGGCACGATCTCGAAAGTCATCGCAAAGGATGATTCTTGTAATGAAGGCTGTGTCCCAATGGGCAGCCGCTCTTGATCAACGGGGTCTGACTCCTCAAGTGATCGAAGAAACCACGATCTGCTTGGCTGAGGCCTGCCTCGATTGCCAGCTTTCTGATCGTGCAAAGGACTTTGCTTTGACACTCCTGCGTCGCAAAGGCTGGATTCGCGACACATCGTCTCTAAAGCATGTAGCTCATTTGCTAGCTGCAAGGGCTCTAGTGCTTGACGGGCAGGGCAAGAAGGCGAGTAAGCATCTGTCCAAAATGGTTTCAAACCCAAACGTGCGTCTTCATGAAGACATAAATCCGACTTTTGTAAACGGGCTTTTGGAGCTTGGCGAGATAGATGCCGCAGTGATGTATATCGAGTTCTATATTTCAATTTATCAAGCCGTGCTTAGTGGCGTCGCCCAGTACAGTTGCATGTTGCCTGGCAGAAGAGTGCTTCAGGCGAGGTGTAAAGCGCTTTCTGAGTGGCTAGACGAGGCACGATATTGCAAAAGGCATAGAACTCCATTCGATCGCTTCATTCCCATTAGGGCCTAACGCGCACAACCTCTGCATCTCAATCGAGTGCGCAGGCTTGCTTTGGAAACCAAGTAGCATCTTGCTATCTTATTGCGCCCAAGCCATTCGGTGCAGAAGATGGTGATGGGGGTCCTCCTACGAATATTGCAGTAAAGTTTGCGGTGATAGTCGAAACCACATTTACTCTGAATGTGCGGAGGACCGATAAGGGGAAAGTTTGCGCAAGAGGCGCTGAAACGTGAACGTCGAAGCTTACAGACAATCTCTAATCTGAAACGTTCATCAGTCTGAAGTATTGCATATTCTCACCGAAAATGGCCGGCGATTCTCATCGAAAATGGCCACCGATTCTCGCGCAAAATGGCCGGCAATTCTCACTTAATCTGGCCGGCGATTCTCGCC
>JAJPJO010000257.1 GCA_021324135.1 Pseudomonadota bacterium | reverse complement strand
CTCATCGGCCGGTATATCCGAGACGCTGAACAACAAACGCAGAAACTCGAAGTCTTCGGTGAGTGCGGCGATTTCTTCAGGCTGTGCGGCATAGACAAAGTCATGCACATCAGCCGGATGCGGAGGAAGGTGCTGATGAATTCGACCGTTCATTCCATATCCGATTAAAAGCGCGTGCACCTCCGTTTTTAGCAAAGAAAAAATTTGCGGTTGCTGCACGCGCAACTCTTCGCGTGTCAGCCCGAGTGCCGATGGCTTGTGGACTGAATCTTGTGGTCCGGTCACTACATTATGGACAACAGCATACAATTCATAAGCTTGCGATTCCACTTTCAAAAAGCTGCCGAAGCGCGGCTTGGGAGGCAGGTCCGGTTGTTGTCCTTTGATCGGAAAACATTCCGCCTGCAAGCCGGTGATTGTCGATGCCGTCACCTCCGCGATCGGGCGCACCGACGCCTCGAGCTGCCCTTTGGCCTCAGACAAGATGTTATGTTTCTGCCCAGGCATAATCTTTTACTCGGTCGGTGGCGTCACTTCGTTTGGCGTGAACTTCTCGACCTCTTCTTCATCCGGAGTATCTTCGACTGATTTGCCTTGCGAAACACTGATAGTCGTTTTTTCCCCATCCTCAGCCATGAGCACGTTGATCTCAACATCCTTTTGATGTCCCGATATGCTCACTGTCCGCTGTCCCATCATTGAATCTTGCGAATCAATTTTCCAGCCGTTTTGCGTCAATGTATTTTTGTACCAATCGGCAACATGCTCGAGATTATCCTGGCTAGAAAGGCAAAGGAAGGTGGAGTTTTCGCCCTCTTGATCGTGGGCGGCAGTTGAGCCCGCTACCTGTGCGCCTGGATAGATGTAGGCTTTCATCTCCTGAGGGGTGCCCTGATCGCCCTCATTGAATGTATGCGTCATGCCGGCAGACTTGAATGTAACGCTCTTGTCGTTGCCGCAAGCGCAAACCAGAGTCGTGCAGAAGATCAGCACTGCCGGTAATGCCATGTTCTTGTATTTCAAATCACTAATCTCCCTGGCACCTACACAAAGTATAGAACAAGTTGGAATTTGTATCTCTTGTTAATTATTGCAGTTTGTCATCATAACCGAACAGTTGCAGAAGCCCTTCGCCAAGCAGATTAACGGACAAAACTGTCAATGAGATTAATGCTGCCGGCACAAAAGGCGCCCACCAGTTGCCCATGAACAGGTCCGTGGAAGCTTCGCGCAGCATCGTTCCCCAGCTCGGCGTATCCGGGCTCAGTCCCAGACCGAGGAAGCTCAGGCCGGCTTCCATGACAATTGCTTCCGACACAAGCAGAGTGCCTTGAATCAATATAATCCGCGATGCGTTAGGCAAGAGGTGCCGCCTCAGGGTGTGGATAAGACCGCCTCCCAGGGCGCGGGCTGCCTCTATATATTCTTCCTGCTTAATCTCGGATATCTTGGCATGAGCGATGCGCGCCGCTTCGAGCCAGGAAGTGGCGGCAATGACCGTGACAACAGTGGCGAAAGGAAGAAGACCAAGACTGTAGGATGTGACGTTAAAAGCGGCTAGAACCGACCTGGGAAGCGCGTCTTGAAAGGAGGGACCGTTTACCAGAGCGGAAAGGGCCAGCAATAATATGAGCGTGGGAATTGCCAGCAATCCATCGACGATGCGCATCATCACTTGATCGACAATGCCGCCTAGCAATGAGCTGACCGCTCCCCAGAGGCTGCCGAAGGTCACGGCGATTCCGGCTGCGAGGACGCCCAGAGCGAGAGATGTTCGCGCGCCGTAGAGCGCCATTGTTAAAACGTCCCGGCCCAGGCTGTCGGTTCCCAAAAGATGCCTTGGCGAAAACATCGGCAGATTGGCAATATGGAGATGAACGTGCGATGGCGTCAAGGGTGGCGCGATCGGGTGGACGATTGGGGCCAGGATAGGCAAACTGATGAGGAACGCGATCAGAACAGCCGCTGTCGTGATGCGCACGTTGGTTCGGCGTTTGTAACCGGATTTTGTTTGCAGAGGTGCAAGCGCTGCTGCTTTCAATCTTGATGAATCGAATCCCGAGATGTTGTTCATAATCAGCTTCTCATCCTCATTGCCGAGTTCATCAAGATTTCTGCGCTGAGTTCAGGTTGTCGCCATCGTCCGCAAGTCGTGGATCGACGAGAGTTTGAACAATGTCTGCAACGAGATTCGAGAGCACCACCATCGTTCCGTAAATCATCACAAGCGTGGTCATGACTGGAAAGTTTCTTCCAAAAGTGGCTTCAACAGCTAATCGACCCGTGCCAGGCCAGGCGAATATAGTTTCGATCAAAACCGAGCCACCGATCAGGGCCGGCAGCGAGAGCGCCGCGAGATTGATCACCGGCACCATGCAATTTTTGGCGACGTGGTGAAACATCACCTGCGGTATAGACAAACCCTTGGCTAGAGCCGTTGTTACGTAACTGCGCGTCACCTCGTCCAGGGCGAGCGATCGGACATACAAGGCAATCTTCGCGCTTCGATTGATGCCTAGCGTCAGGGCAGGCAGAGCGGCATACTTGAGAAGCGCGATCGGTCCCGGGATCTCCTTCGGGCTCAAGGAGCCAAACAGAGGCAGGCAGTGCAATTGCGGATTGAAAGTGGCGATGTAAATCAACATCAGTCCGATGAAAAACGCCGGGCAAGAATAAATTATGAGCGCGGAAACGACCAGCGGTGCCTCAATGATCGTGCTGCGCAATTTCATGCGCACCGCCACCATGCACAGCCCCCAGAAAATGCCAAGCGTGAAACTGAGAACCAGAGCCAATCCCACCAGCGTGATCGTGGCGGGGATGCGCTCGCCGATCACGACTAAAACCTTGCGGTTGTCCTGATACGAGCGACCCAATTCGCCGTGCCCCACGAAGCCCTTGAGCCAGGCGAAATATTGCTTGGGCAGGGGCTGGTCGATGCCGAACTCATGGCGTATGTATGCCAACTCGCTCGGATCGATGTCGCGCGTGTTGCCGCCCATCATTGCCTCGACGGGATCGCCGGGCAGTGAATGAATCAAGCCGAACGAGACTACCGATAGGATGAAAAGAAGCGGCACGGCCGCCATCAATCTCTTTGCGACGATTCGTAACAGGGTGGCTCTCCTCTCAAGCAAGCAGATCGTAGCCGAGAGTAAGATGAATTTGCACTGCGGCGCGCGACGTTGACAATCGAAAGCCCGGCGGCTTACGATAGGACTTCACTGCCTCTGGCGGTGAGCTTGGTCTGGCGGCATAGCCAAGTGGTAAGGCGGAGGTCTGCAAAACCTCTATTCCCCAGTTCGAATCTGGGTGCCGCCTGAACTTTTGTTAACTGCGATATTGCGGCGCCTCGATCGGGGCATTGAACGCCGGATGTTTTTCGCGATACAATTAATCTTCTTGCAGTGCCTGAAGAGCAAAGCTTGCGTTCCATTGTGTTCGCTGAGAATTACGGTCCGCTGAGAGTCTGGTTCGGCATGCAGTTGAGGACGGTTGGCGCAGTTGGTAGCGCACCACTTTGACATAGTGGGGGCCACTGGTTCGAGTCCAGTACCGTCCAAGTTTTAAAATGGAAGATATACTGCTCATGATGGATCTGAAGGTGCTTCATTCGGGTCATGACAGATTCTGTTGAACGCGAGAAAGATAAGACCATTGTGGCTCAGCCCAAGCTTGTCGTATCGGGCGAAGAAGCATCGGCTTCGAGTGATGTGGTCAAGCATGCCAAACTGGCTGGGCTTCCTGCTGAAGAATCCCTGATTGGAAGCGTTCTTGACGGTCGTTATCAGATAGTCGGGCTGATTGGCACGGGCGCGACAAGCGCTGTATATAAAGCGCACGATGAGCGAATGAAACGTGATGTCGCTGTTAAGGTCTTGCGTGCGCACCTGCTTTGTGATGAATTGATCGTCAGCAGATTTCAGCAAGAAGCACGCACGGCTGGATTGATCGATCATCCCAACGTCGTTTCTGTCCATGATTGCAGTCTCACTGAAAGCGGGCTGCCTTACTTAGTCATGGATTATGTCGATGGAACGAGCTTGCAGCAGATACTGAACGAGCAAGGTTGGTTGCCGCATGAGCGCGCCATCCGCTTGGTCAATCAAGTGTTAGCCGCGCTTTCTGCCGCGCATGATAAGGGGATCGTGCATCGTGATGTGAAGCCAAGCAACATAATGATCATGAAACGATCCGACGCTGAGGAGTTTGTCAAAGTCCTCGATTTTGGAATTGCCAAAATGCTACCGGTTCAGGGCGAAACATTTCAAAAGCTCACCCAGACCGGCGAAACGCTTGGCAGTCTTCTTTATATGAGCCCTGAGCAATGTCTCGATCAAGATCTCGACGGGCGCTCGGATCTCTACTCCCTGGGTTGTGTTCTCTACGAGATGATTACGGGCAAGCCACCTCTGTCAGGTCGAACCGCTTTCGAGACGATGAACAAGCACATGAGCGAAATGCCCGAGCATTTGAGTCATGTTAGACCGGACTTGAACTTGCCGGCCGCTCTCGAGGCCACCATCTTCAAGGCGATGGCCAAGCAGCCGCACGAACGGTACCAGAGTGCCGGCGACTTTCTGGAAAAGCTGAACGCACTGCCTGCGGTACCAGTATCGAATGAAAGAATGTCAGTTCGAAATGAAGTGTCAAGTCATTCACAAGAGTCCGTATCTCGAAGGCTGAAAGTGTCTCTTGCCGACCTGTATGGTTTCCGACGGCAGTGCGGCATTGCCTTACTCGTCTTTTTAGCGCTATTTACTATTCTCATCACGCTCTACTTTTGCGTTTTCTTCCCCAATGAAATATTGCTTGAATCAGCTATCTTTTCAGCTTTTTTTGCATTTTGCTCTGGTTTAGTATGGTTCGCTATAAGGAGCGATATCGACAAGGTAAAACGATCGAAGCGTATCATGGAAAATGCAAGCGCGAGAAAAATGTATTTGACGCGTGTTGAATATGTAGCAGGCGGCCTGCTTGGTCATTTTTGTGCCGATGTCACACAGACGTCACCGCATTGCTGGTACATCAATGAATGGCATAATTCTCACGCTCAACAGTCATTAGAATTTTGGAAGACCCTGGCTGATGCGGCGCAAATTGACAAATTCGGTCATACGGGCGTCTTTCCCATAACTGTAGAAGTATTTTTTGATGCTGAAACCAGCGAACCGGAAGTGATGGTCGTGAAGGATCGCATCGCCAGGGTAAGCACGAATCGGCAGTGACGAATGATCGTGCAAATCAGGTAGAGATTATGAGAATTGCGCGTCGAGTCGTGACCTGCGGCGCTTATGGCAAAGCGTCGCGCTGATCGGCCGGTGGGCGCTTATCTTCAGTTGGAATTCCCTTATGGCGGGTAATCTCGAGAAATTTGTCATCAGCGTGCGCGTACGACATCAAATCGCTGACATTAATGTCTTCGATCGCACCTGATTTCTTATGGCAAATAATGTAGCAGTGGTAGTGTTTGCCCCGTTTTTCGTAAACTTCTTCTACCTTCGCCACGTCATCGAAAATCACCTGGTGCGTTGTTGGTGCCCACCAAAAGCCGGTCGACAGCTCAAAACCGGTGTTGCTCAGTTGCACATGCTCGAGCATCATCTCTGGTGTCACGACAACCAGGCATACCAGAGCCAGGATTATGAGAACGATACCGAATTGGCGCCGGAAGAACCAGCCGCCGACCAAGAGAAGAAGTCCTACGGTTCCGACAATTATCGGTGTCTGCAGCTGCCAGGTATAGGTATGTTTATCGCCTTCCACTTTATCGACTGTGCAGGCGGCGAGTATGCAGCAAGTAGTAACCAGAGAAAGAATTTGCCAGAGCTTGATGCCACCACATTTGGCGTCGCTTTTTTGCATCATGACCTCTTTCGTTTGTGGGCATCTTCTGTGACTGTCGCCACCAGATCTGGTGCAGGTGTCTTTGCGTCCGTCTCGGCAGCGTTTTACGGGTCTGGTGGGCTGTCGGTCTTCTTCATGCACCAGAACTGCCGTTCGATATCCCACATGTTTTCATCTTTCCAGTTCCGCAAAAATGCTTTGACCGTCCAGGCACCCTCCATCTCGACTGTGAATTCCGGACGGAAGACATAATGTCCTTTGTAGATGTCGTGCGGATCGTTGGCGGCGAACTCGATTTCCAAAACCTTCTGACCCTTGGGATCTTCAACAAGTAAGATGCCTTTGTACTGCCTTCTCTCATAAGGAGTGCCAAAGCCAATCACCCAGGCACAATTCATCTTTGCCGGCAATTCCTTAAGCTCAAAAACATCGAACAATCCATAAACGTTGAGCATGCCGTTGTCGTCGTGCTCGGCACGTTCGCAAAACAGGATGTAGCCGCTGTGCAGGTACTTCATACGATCCCTCTAGTTCATGCCGCCTCGGACTGTAGTAAAGAGCAGGACTTGATAACCGAGCAGCGTGCAACAGCTAGAATGTTACCTTATTTTTTCCGGCTCCTATGGTGATCGGCAAGTCGGTGCTCTAAACTGCATATGTTCATTATCTTGAGTTGGGCGCCCCGGCGAACTCTCGACTAGATTCTCCGTTTGATTGCCATACGGCGCAGAGGCTAGAATTTCTTAATGAAACGGCTAATAATCCCTGGAGACATACAACTTTGGTTTTGCCGCTTGTTTGCCGTTGTTGCGCTCATCCTGATGCTCAACCAAACCGCTATGGCCGGGACGCCGAAACATGTCAGCTACGAAGAGTTTAGCGAACTGGTTCGTTTGTGCCCCAATGTAAAAGATCCTCGTCTGCCGAACGTCACGGATCAAGGCTTCGAATTATTTCGTAAGCACCAAATGCGGGTTAGCGAACAAGGCGTGCTCGTGACCGGCCCACTCGATCAGAGCGGCAACCTTGAGACGGCGCTGCTCTTCAAAGGCACTGATGGCCAGCACTTAGTCATTGCCAAGAAATCCGGCTCGACCTATGCTAAGGTAGCTCATTTTCATTTGCAGAAACCCTCTGAGAGCCTGACCTGGAACGGCAAGGCACTCGTCCTCAGCAAGAACAGATTCATCGCCTGGACAGGAACGGAATTCAAAATCTGCGTGGGATCGATAGCTTCGTACGCATTCGACCGGGAAGCCAGTGACTTGAGAGACGTGCAAATCAAATTGACTTATGTAGGCGCGCAAACCGAGCCTTATCCCGGGCTTCTTATCTCAAGTCCGTATTCACTGCCTGATCTTGCGCAATTCAAGGTGCACAGGAGCAAGGGTGTGCATTACGGCAATGATGATTTGGGGTTGCTTTGGCACGTTACCCTTACAGCAAAGGAATTGCAGGGATTTTTCGTTGAGTTGTGTCGAGACAGCGTGCTATTCAAAGCCGAGGATCGCACGGGAACCGAGGGTGGTGTCTGTCATTCGTTGTCTGTATCGGCGAAAAATTCGCTAGCAATGAGTTATTGCGAACTTTTTTTGACCTGTGCTGAAACGAACACTTTACTGAAACGGTATGGCGATCAATTGGAGAAAACCAATGGAACAGCAGCGTATACCATGAAAGAGTACAGCAAAATGTTTGGCGGATAATGAGGTCTGGTGAACCGAAGCATCTATTCTGAGCACGACTGCTGCGCGAGAAAACCAAAGGAGATGGAATGGGCAATTTCTACACGAACATCAGTTTGAAAACGGCAAACAATGTCGAGGTGACCAACTATCTCAACGAGGAGGACATCGATGCTTTTGTCGCCTCGGCACAAAAGGAATTTGTCTGTGTTTTCCCTGCCGCCGATGCGACTTTATTTGATGTGGCTGCCGAATTATCGCGAGAGCTGTCGTGTTCGGCATTCGCAGTCATGAATCATGATGACGATGTCTTGATGTATCAACTATTTGAGTCCGGCAAAATGGTCGACGAATATAACTCGTGCCCGGGTTATTTCTCAGGCGACGAGGAGGAGAGAACGGGAGGCGATGCTGAGAAGCTGTGTGAGGCTTTCGGCAGAGATGACGTGCGCAATCAAATCGCTGATATTCTCACGCGAGACTATACATTCGAACTCGAGCGACACCATGCTCTGGTGGCATTACTCGGCCTTCCGCGCTGCACCGTCGGCAGTGGCTTCACCTACATAATGCAAGGTGACGCACCGCTGGCCGGTATCGATGCCGATACTCTCGCTCAAACAGGCAGTGGAAACTTTGTCGATCCCTATGAGATGCTGGAGGATTTTTCGCCAGGAGGTGAACGCTCACCGGCGCTGTTTTCGACGAGCGGCGGCGGCGCTTCTGCTAAACAGCCATCACTTGTGGATATGCTCCAGAACCCGGCCGGCATGAAGCAGTTGATCGAACGAGCTCAAAAGCAAGCTCTCGAGCATAAAGGTGAGATTGAGCAAATCGAAGTGGTAGGCACTTCAGGCGGTGGCGCAGTCACCGTGAAGAGCCGCGGTAATCTCCAGCTCGTTTCCATTGAAATCAAAGAGCAAGCGCTTGATCCGGATTATGTGGAGATGCTGGAGGAGCTTGTGCTGGCCGCGTTAAACGATGCTGCCAGAAAAACACATGAGGAGATGCAGAAGGTCAATATACGGATTATGTCCGGTGGATTTGGGATTTGATGAGCGGGATTCGATGAGCAGGCTTTGATGAGCCGCTTGAGTTCCGCGGAGCTAAATGTATGGAGTGATGTATGAACGAAGAATTTTCCAACAATCCCATAATGCGTCTGCAAATGAAGATGCGCGAGTTGCAGGAAGAAATCTCCGCGATACGCGCGGAAGGCAGCTCTGATGATGGCACGGTCAAGGTAGTGTTCGCCGGAGGCACCGGTTTCGAGTCGGTCAAGATCGCACCCGATTCGGTTTCGGTTGCCAAGAAAAAGGAGCTTGAGGAAAAGCTTCTTGCCGCTTCGCGAAGCGCAGTGCAGGTTGTGCTCAAAGCAGTGGAAGCGAAAACGATCGCTCTGCATAAAGATCTTGGCCTTCCTTAATGGACTTATGGAATTGCTGTAGCGATTCAAAAGGAAATGGCGAAGCGAAATAAGGTTGCAATCTAGTGGGAGAGCGAGCGAGTTGAAATTCGGTTTTCAATATCGCAAGAACCCTGTCCAATCTGCCTGCGAGGCGTATAGAACGACAAGGTGCCAATCAAAAGTCTGTCAACGATGGTATCACTTGTGGTGCATCGTGAGCTGGAGCATTGGCGACCGCCAAATGTGCACGCATAAGTAATCGAACTATCCTCATGGTTCGACACCCCGTACGCCGCGCGCGTGACGGCTCAAGCCAGGTTCGGTGAGCCCTGGCCATATGGAACCTAATCAAACCAGTAACATTTGAGCCGGCTCGCTTGTGAACCCCCACAGCAGTTCGGTTCTGGACTGACGATCTTTACATTTTGCGCGTTAAGAATTGACGTGAAAACATTTATGCACCCTCCAGGAGGAGCAATGATTCGCGAAGCACCTGATCTAAAACAATCTGTTTGTCATGATAAGCAAGATAATGTCTGGATCGACGACCTCTTCCGCACTGATTCGAAATTGATGCGAAGCACGGCATATGCAGGCGACCCACCAGCAGCGGCTCCTGCAGGTGCGGATAGCAATCCTTTGATCCGATTCTTGGATGACATCTTTGCACCAAAACCGCCTTCTGAAGACATAAAAGCACAGGCAACTTATGACTTCATAATTGATCTTGCCGCCGAAAGCATTTATGACCCGAAAGCATTGGGCAATGTCAATGCGCTCAAGCATAAGTTCGACGGTAAGTTGCATTCGGTAGATGCGGCGATCAAGTCTGCAGCGGAGGCGTTGAAAGAAGCTCACGACCCCTATACGAAGGTGATGACAAAAGAGGAGGCCAGCCGTTTTAAGCAAGAGCTCAAGGGCTACTATGTCGGTATCGGGATAAAGGTTCAACCAGAAACATTTAAGGACGGTGACTCTCTTGAAACTGTGCGCGGTCCCCTTAAGGTCAACAAGGTTTTGAAGGGAACGGGAGCCGAGAAGGCTGGTATCAAACCTGGTGACATCATAACCAAGATCGACGATAAAGACATTCACAACATGAAGTGTATTGATGCCGCCAATCTGCTTGCCGGTCAGGCCGGGACATCAGTGAAGCTCACGATCATGCGAGATGGAAAACCAATCGACATAAGCGTAGGGCGCACGCCAATAGAGACTCCATCTGTCGAAGACAAGGATCTTGGCAATGGCATAGCCTATATCAAGGTTAACGACTTCATTGCTGACGCTATGCCGCAGTCAATGTACAAGGCTTTGTTCAAGCATCAGGACGCCAAAGGATTTGTTATTGACCTGCGTGACAATCCTGGAGGTATAGTCAAGAACGCCCTGGCAACATCTTCAATGTTCATCAGCAGCGGCAATATCACGACGAGCGTCCACCGGGTTCTTTCAGATCCCGAGCATCCTCTCTACAATACCGAGAAATATTATTTGACGCCTTGGTTCGGGCTCGACGTGTCATTCAATACGGACAGCTGGCTGCCGACCAGCTTAGACATCCATGGACGGGAGCCGCTTCTGGTGGGCAACAAACCAGTGATCATTCTTGTTAATGGACACACTGCCTCGGCTTCCGAGATGTTTACAGGTGCAGTGCACGATCAATCAGGAGCAACAGTTGTGGGAACTCGAACATATGGAAAGGGAATTGGACAGTCAATAATGCCTTTACCCGGCGGAGCCGCGCTAAAAGTCACAAGCCTCAGATATTACACTCCAAACGGTGCCTGGCTCGGTGATGCAAACAAGACGAGAATAGGGATCAAGCCCGACGTTGTGGTCCCAGATCCTCCTGCCGCCGAGAAGGGCAGCGACACAGACGCGCAGCTCAAGAAAGCGGTGGAGCTAATTCAAAAGGGCCGAGCAAACTAGATGCCAGTCAGTCGTTCGTTCAAGAATGACGGTCTTGCAATATCGCAAGAATTTTGTCCAATCCGATTTCAGCAGTGTATAGAACGAGGAGGTGCCAATTCAACAACCTGATTTGCGATGGTATCACTTATGGTGCCTCGTGAGCAAATGCGTTGGCGCGATGAGACAATTGCACGCATGAGAATTTGAATTACTGAGGTCGACACCCTTAGACAGAAGCACGCGTCTGCACATTTCGGATGTGTCTGCGGTGAGCCTTGGCTGTGGAGCGCTAATTAGAGTCGGGAATCATCTGATGGCTCGACTTGAAGGAGGAGATTATGGTAGATGTTAACACGAACTTCGCCCGGATCGGACAGGTCTTCGACGGATCGAATACAGACGGTGCTAAGCCCAAACAAGATTCAATGATTGCCGAGGTCTATTCGCGCGATCAAAACTTGAATTGCTGGAACTTTCACAAGACTGGCGACGACGCTGGTAAATGCCTCATCGCTTTCGCTGATGGCAACGAGATTCGAAAGCACGGTGAGCGAGTTGACGGTCGTGAGGTCATGAAAGACAAGTATCCGATTCTGGAGGACGGCAAATTCAGAGACGAGTGGAAACGAGCTGTCGATGATGTGTACGGCGACAGCCTCTTTAGTGGTTTGTCATGGGCCTATGACAAAACCCTTGGGAACAAATCGCCAGAGATGAAATTCAAAGAAGCAACCGATCAGGTCGATCGCAAATTCGACGATACTCTGGAGCGTCTTGTGCGCGATGCCAAAGGTTATGCAGGACCCACGGCAGAGCGCAATGCCCAAGCTGTTCTAAAGGAAATCGACAAGACAGAGGGAATGGATCTGCCCAAGCGTCACAGAGCCTACGCCGTCAAGGTAGTGCGATCTGCGCTTCGGGACATCGAGAAGGACAACAAGTAATCGCATCTCGCGACCTCTCGGGTTCTGAACCTCGGCCTCCGAACCTCGGCTTCGGACCTGGGGTTCGGAACCTCGGCTTACATCGCCAGTTTTAGAGAGCCCTACGGATTGATGATCGCTTGCGCCATGGATGGTGGCACTTCTTCGTAGCGGAGGAACTCCATCACGAATGTACCTTGTCCACGTGTCTTGTTGCGAATGTCGG
>JAJPJO010000278.1 GCA_021324135.1 Pseudomonadota bacterium | reverse complement strand
CCTTTTTTACTGAACCAGAAAGCCAAAAATTGCACAATATAAGTGTCCGCCTCGTGCCTCGTGTCCGTGGCCTCGTGCAGGATGCTGAAGACAGGTCGAGTTGCCGCGCCCTCAGATCGGCCGAGATTGCTGCGTGCTCAGATCGCTTGTCGCGGTTGCTGCGCCCTCAGCTCGCTTGTCTAGACCGCTGCGCCTTCAGATCGCCGCGATTCGCTCAGGCACCCAGCTGTGATAAGCGTTGCAGCGCTCTATCGAGTAGCTCCATTTGCGCGTACAACTGCGACATCTCCTTCAAGGTCGACTTTCCACGCACCTTTTCGATATGCTCTTCCAATTTCCGCTTGTGCTCCGCAAGCTTTTCTCTTGTCAAAGATGACCCATCCGTGCGGGTCAAAGAACGCCTGCTCTCCCGCCGAACTCGATCATCAATTGCCGACAAAGCCATTTTTCTCCGCTCATCAATACGTCGGCGACGCATTGCCGCTTCCTCTCGTTCTCGCGCTGATTGGGAAAAACCTGCCAAGCCGTTCATATCCGCATCATTGCTTCGTACTCTTTGTGTGACAAGCAATGACTTCCGCGTCAGATCATTGTCATAGCCACGTGTGCTTCTGAATTTGCCCTTCATCGCATCGACGGAAGTCTTGAGATTGGCTGCGTGACGCTGATCCATAAAAGCAAAACCGGCACCAAGACCTAGAAGCATCAATGGACTGCAAAAGAGAATCGACGTCAGAGCGAGCTGATCCTGGTTTGCCATATACTTTTGGTTCATATGCGATTCATAATCGACGAGATTGCCGCGATCGTCGTGCGCGAGCAGGCGTCCGTCTTTTCCCATGGTGACGAAGTTTCCAGCTTGGTCACGCTGCCAGCCAGAGCCTAGATTGTCGAACATTCCCGGAGCCCACTTCGACCCCTCTGGTTGAAAACGATTATCCTGAGCCCGTTCCGCCATCAAGTCCCTGGACGCCGGATCACTTTCATTTCGAACGGCATCTGCTTCGTTAGCCGCGGAGCTATCGACGCTTCGCAAAGCCGCTGAATCATTGCGCCAAGCCGATGAATCGACGTTTCGCAAAGCTGCTGATTCATTGCGCAGCGCTGCTGTGTCGTTGCGCAGCGTATCCGCTTCATACCGGAGCGAGTGCCCCGCCTCGGTGTCAGCGGCATCAAAGCTTCGTTCATTTCTGAGTCCGTCTAGATATTGCACTCGATTGAGTATTCCGTTGCCAATGCCAGATCACGGTTAAGCAGCACTGGGTCCCAATTAGCAATCCCAGCACTTGAAGTTGATAATAAACTACGAGCTTGAGCCTTTTCTGCCAATGGGGAAAGTACCACTACAAGCAGGCTTGACGAGCAAACAGCGCGATCAGACGGCCCAAACCGTACCGACATGCGTTTGGGTATTGTAGATTTGGATGTAGTTTTGCTCTTTTTGCAGACCCCAGTGCTTCGTTTCAATCATCTGCAAACTGATGTAGCGCCTGCTGTAACCGGTACCGTCAGAACGCAGGCACAGCTCGGACCCATTGCTCCATCGCGTCGTAACATCGCCCCTGGCGTTGATCTCTACCAGACTGTCCGTGGCTTTGTCGTAGCGACTGCTGTAGTTGTCCTTTTCGGTCGGTCCGCAATGAATGTATTCGTAGCCGCCCTTTCCATCAGGATTGTAAGTGTAACCTGTGCCGTCGAAGTATCTGACCTGCAGCGCACCGTGTGGCCAGAAGGTGTAGGTACCCCTCTCGTTCACGACCTGCATTGAGCCGTCTGGCTGGTTGGCGACGAAGGGCTCACCAGCCGCAACCAATACCGGTTTCGCTCCTTCGAAGCGGCGATACTGATTAATGACACCATCATCAGGTCGCTGATTCTCGACATGCGGCCGGCTTTCAGAGTTCTTTTCCTGCTCGAACTGGCGCTGCCATCGCTGCAGCGCCTCGGGAATCGGCACGTTTTTTGTCACCGCATCCCATCGGCACACCGAATCAATACCGTTTTTTTCAAAGGGAGAATTTTGAATTACTAGAGCCATATCAAGATTCCTATAAAAACCGCAACCCAACGCAGCGATACAGCCAATCTATCGCTGAAAGATAGCAATGTTGTTAAAACCAAGCCGCTTGTCAGGAACCAAGCTTTCACATCTGAGTCTATTTTTAGACTCGCTGCCAAGTGCCTACATTTGCGAGCTCTTGGGCAGCTGCGACGCTCGCACAGTTAATGAAATGTCTTTTCGGCGAGTCAATCGGCTCTATGACTTGGTAAGCTGGCAACCTGCGCAACTTGGGGAGTGTTCATGACATCAGCGCAAAAAAACGGACGAAATATGGTGATCAATCCTTTTCGCTTTGTCGAGGATCAGATCACCGTTGGTGTCACATTGACCGGACAGGTCGTGATCATGTTCGTTCAGACCATGAAATACATTCTCCATGGGCAGATCGACTGGAAAGAATCGTTTCGGCAAGCCTATAAGATCGGTGTGCAATCATTTGTCGTGGTCGGCTTGACCGGCTTATTCACGGGCTTTGCCATGTCATTGCAGATTTCCAGGGAGCTGGTGGCCTTCGGCGCTGACACGGCCATCGGCGGCGTCGTTTCGCTGGCGCTCATTCGCGAGATTGGACCGATCACAGCCGGCGTCATGGTGGCAGGCCGCGTCGGATCATCAATTGCTGCAGAGCTTACAACCATGATGGTTACCGAACAGATTGATGCGCTGAAAGTAATGCGCGTCGATCCCGTGCAGTTTCTGGTCGTGCCTCGCTATGTAGCAACCTTTTTCATGATGCCGGCTCTGTCCACTTATGCAATGGCAATCGGGTTGGTAGCCGGCATCTACATTGCCTGGACCGCAGCCAATCTGCCGCCTGTCACTTTTCTCGACTCTGTCAGGCAAACGATTCTCGATCGCGACTTCTCCGTTCATTACCTCAAAGCAGAGATAAACGCAGCGATCATCATCATGTTCTCCTGCGCGATCGGCTTGCACACACGCGGCGGCGCCGAGGATGTCGGTATCGCCACCACCCGCGCCATTGTCTGGACGATGGTTTTGATTTTCGTGATGAACTATGTTGTCACGGCTTTGACGTACGCCCCTCGCTAACCCAGGCGTTTATCGAAAAGGAGCCAATGATGGCAATACCGCCCATGTTAGAAATAGTGGACCTCTGGAAGGGGTTTAACGGGCGGGACGTCCTGTGCGGACTGACATTCAATGTTCAACCCGGTGAAGTGCTTGGTCTGATCGGACCATCGGGCTGCGGCAAGTCAACCACGCTCAAGCTAATCTGTGAACTGATCATGCCTGATCGCGGCGAGATCATCCGGCGCTCGAACGAAATCGGGCTTGTATTCCAGGGCTCCGCCTTACTCAACTCGCTCACTGTGCGCGAAAATCTGGCTCTAGCCCTGAGGCACCGCCGCTACAGCAAAGCCGAGGAAGAGGAGATCATTCGCAACAAACTGACACTGGTCGGTTTGATCGATTACATCGATGCCTATCCGACGCAACTTTCAGGCGGTCAGCAGAAGCGAACCGGATTTGCCCGCGCCATTGTCAACAATCCCAAGATCATTCTCTATGATGAGCCGACCACCGGCCTCGATCCGGTGATGTCAACAATCATCGAAGATTATATGATTAAACTAAAGGACGAATTAAAAGCGGCATCAATAGTAGTAACACACCAATACTCGACTTGGACTCGCACCACGGAAAGGGTGCTTTTGATGCATGCAGGCAAATCAGTTTGGGAGGGAACAGCCCAGGAGGCAATCGAGTCTGACAACCCATATATGAGGCAGTTTGCCCATGCTACAAAAGAGGGGCCGATGCTCTCGGGACTCTTGTAAAATGGCAAAACGCGTCTTATTAAAGCAAAGGAAACAGCTACAGTGACCAGCGTCGAATCGAAAGGAAAGAAAACGGTTGAACCAGACTACAGGTCTGTCAGCACCGCCCAGAATAAGCCTAACTATGAGGTGCGCGTCGGCATTTTCTTCGTTATCGCTCTTATACTGCTGATTTACGGCTGGTCCTGGTTGAAGAGCATATCCTTTACTCATCCACCGCAATTCATAACGGTGCAGTTCCATGACATTGCAGGATTGGCTAACAATGCGCCTGTCAACATAAACGGCGTGCGGGTCGGCACCGTCGACAGCATCGAACTGAAGAGCAAAGGCAAAGTCTACGTCCACCTCCGCATTAAAACCGAAGAGGTCGTGGTTCCGGAGAAGTCGATATTTACTATTCAAACACTCGGTCTTGTCGGAGCGAAGTACATTGAAATCTCACTTCCGGAAGAACCACCGGGCGCGCCACCACCGCCGGCCATCGATCCGAACACGATAGTCATCGGTCAGGATCCCGTTCGCGTCGAGCTGGTCATCAATAAGATTGCCACGAACTTGAACGAGATGATCGCCAAGGTCAGCAATAGCGACGCACAGTCGAGTTTCATAGATGCGCTCAAGCATTCAGGCGAAACGATTAAAAACATCAACGAAGCCGCAGTCAAGCTGAATAAGAACATGGACCGCGTTTCCGACGCCACTAAGAGCATAATCTCGACTTCCGATAAATTCGGCAGAACAGCCGAGGACGCCAGATCGATTGCCGGAAACGCGAACAGTTTCTTCAAGCAAGGCACCCATACATTGGCTGATGTTTCCGATTTGACCCGAGGTCTGAAGAAAACGTCCGGTCGTGTCGATGCGTTGCTCGAAAATCCCAACACGGTTGGTGACTTGAGACAGACAGCCGCTTCAATGAAAGAAATGGCCGGCACCATTCACGATACCATCAAGGAGCTGCACCTGACCCTTTCCGATAAAGATGCAAACGAAAGGTTGACTGCCTTGCTCGACCGCATCAACAAATCGACCGCCGACATCAGCACTTCGATGCAAGAGTTGTCGCGCATGTCCAAGGATAAGGAACTGCGTGGCGATCTTAAGGACGTCGTCTTGAACGCCAAAGAAGCGATGGCCAAACTTGATGAGATCTTCAGCGATAAAGATTTCAAGACCGATGTGCGCCAGACGATGCAGAAGGTGAACCGGGCAGCCGATGACGTTGATGTTGCCGCCCAGCAGCTCCACGGCATACTGGGTAAACGTGGTCCGTTGCTTCACATGTTGTTCGGCAAGGAAAAATTGAAGAATCAACCGGCTCCCAAACCTGATGCCACTACACGCGG
>JAJPJO010000496.1 GCA_021324135.1 Pseudomonadota bacterium | reverse complement strand
TGGCGCCAATCGGCAGCCTGATCTTGTCAGGCAAGCAGAACAGCTGTTCTTGCAAGGGATCGCCGGTGAGAATGGCGGCGTCGATCGTGCCACCATCGGCAGAGCTATTATTCTGTACAAAGAAGCCATCGCAAAATACCCGCGTGCGACCGGCCCTTACCTGGGACTGGTGAGATGCTATAAAGCGCTTGGTTATTATGCTCTGGCACAAACGATCCGCCCGGCGCTATGAGCCGGCCAAAATAGCATCCACCTCATCGGGTTTGATGTTCACACCACATACGGTGCCATCAGGTCCGATGAGGGTCAGCCCATAACCGTCGATGTTGAACAATTTTAGAGTGTCATCGAATCCCTGAGGTAAGAGGACATTCGGCCAGTGGACATTGGTCTCTTTCAGTTTCGCATCGTTCATGGCCACCGTCTTGTCTGCACCACCTGTGCCACCATAGCGGTAACTCCTGTCGACGCTTAACAATAAAACCTCCAACTTGCCTTTCCCTCTGCCTTCCTGGATCCCCTTCACGAGGGGCATTTCCTCTATGCAATAGTGTCAGGTCATGCTCCAGACATCCAGGAGTAAGTACTTGCCTTTGTAACTGGAGAGCTGGACCTGCTTTCCATCGGTGGTTGTAAAGGAAAAGTCCGGACATTTCTTGCCGACTATGGCGCCGGCGAGCGGCACTGTCGACTTCCTCAATAAGATCCAGGTAGAGGCCGGGTCTATGGATTGCACCTCAAACATGGCATCGCCTAGCCGGATTGGTGCGCCTGCGTACCAATCTTCGCCTTTGTCGGCAGCGCCGTTGCCATTTTGATCGACGGTGATGATCGTGCTCGATTTGGCTATGGATGCATGGCTTGAGTGGCGCAAAATGTATGGCCCGAATGGCACAAAAAAGCTGACCGTTTGCGAGCCGACTTTCAGATCACCGCGCACCAGTTTCTCCGCTTCCGGCTCCTCATAAATAGGCACGTTGCCCGCCCAGCTCACGTGCGGGCGACCAGTGCGGATTGCAGATGTCGGACTCAACTTTACGACAACCTCATTAGATTTTGGCTGTGGCTCGGCGGTCGGCGTCATTCGCTCATGGGCTATATCCTGGATTTCGGAGGACATCGCCTTGCCTGGTGGCTTCGAACATCCGACGTTGATCACGCCTTGAAAGAGGATCAGAGCCAGAGAGGCAATTGAATAGGCGCGGCGCCGAATGTTTGTCGTCATAGCCAGTCGCTTCCAAATGAGGACATCGAATGCTTCATATAAACCTCAGGGCTCAGCGTTCTAAACTGAGCGAACACGGGCGCAGACCGGCTGCTTGGCCAGAGCCGTCACGGCAATGGCCTGATGAGTTGTCCGCATCGAAATTGTCTAAAGGCGATCGCCCCCATCGGCCTTGTCGGCCCGTTCGCTTATCTGAATGCGATTGAGCAGCGAAGCGGTCATCCGATCTCCGACGCGGCTGTAGAGATGATTGAGACAGTTGGGATAAACGCCCAAAATGAGGACGAGAACACACAAGCTCGCGGCCACGAAACGCTCGGTCTTGAACCAGCCGACGCTGTGTCCATCGCAGTCCCAGAGATGGCCTGCCCACTTCGGCGATAAATTGCCGTAAAACAATCGTTTCAACAGCCAGAGCATATAACCGGCTGTGAGAACGACGGCGAAGCCGGAGGCGACAATCCATGCCTGCGTCCAACCGGCATGAATAGCCGACTTGGCCATAGGGGATGTGAAGGCTCCATAAAACACCGTCACCTCGCCGACGAAACCGGAGAGCGCCGGCAGCCCCAGGTTAGCCATTGTGCCGAACATCCAGAAATAAAAGAGGGTCGGCATCTCGTAGGCAAGACCACCGCCGATCTCAGGAAGCAGTCGCGTATGACAACGCTCATATACGCACCCGACCAGGAAGAAGAGAAGAGCCGAGATGAAACCGTGGCTAATCATTTGAAAAATGGCACCATTGACGGCGGCATTTGATAATGAACCGATGCCAAGCAAAATGAAGCCCATGTGCGAGATGCTGGAGAAAGCGATGATGCGTTTCATATCTTTCTGAACCAGACAGGCGATGGCGCCCCACATAATATTGAAAGCCCCCAGAGCGATGATCCAGGGCGCGTAATCAGCAAAGAATGCAGGGAAGAACCCCATGCAGACGCGCACGAGACCGTAGCCGCCCATCTTGAGAAGCAGCCCGGCAAGAATCATCGAAATGGGTGTCGGTGCCTCGACGTGAGCATCGGGAAGCCAGGTGTGGAACGGCACGGACGGCAGCTTGATGATGAAGGCCAGGAAGAAGCCGAGGCAAGCCAATGCTTGCGCCGGAACCGGCAAAGCGTGTGCGGTTGATGCCAGCAAAGTCATATTCAGCGTGGCTGAGGCCGGATCCATTTGATAAAGCTGCATGTATGTGTACAGCAACGCACCGAGCATGAGGATGCCACCAAAGAAGGTTTACAGCAAAAATTTCATTGCCGCATAGCCCCGCCGCGGACCGCCCCAGATGGCAATCAACAAGTACATCGGGATGAGCTCGAACTCATAGAAAATGAAGAACTGGAGCAAGTCCTGCGACATGAAAACTCCCAGGAGCGAGAATGTCAGCAGCATGACCATCGAGTAGTAAAGCTTGTTGCGTTGGGTAACCGAATAACTTGCATAGACAGACAAAAGCGTGACTATCGTTGTCAACAAAACCAATGAGAGCGAAAGACCATCGACGCCGATCGAATAATTGACCTCGAATGGCTTGCTGATCCAGTTCTGGGTTGTCGGGAACTGCGTTCCAGCCGTCGCTACGTTGAAATTAGATGCGATTAAAACTGATAAGCCAAGCATGAGCCAGCTAACAAAAATTGCCATTCCGCGTGCATCTTTTTCATCGCGCGTCGGAATGAACGGGATCAATATTCCCGCTCCCAGCGGCAAGAACAGAAGAATATTCAAGAGCAGTGCAGTATCCACGACCTACCTCAATCAACCTTCGATGTTGCGTTCAAAACAACGGTCACAGTATAGCTACGGCCGCGTTTTTATATCCAGCGATTGTGACCGCGATGGCGCACTTTAAAGAATTATTGAAAAGAAAAATCTTTTCACAAATCGCTCGGCAATTGAAATGCTAGCTGGTCGCCCGAGCTAACGAGAGCTTGCCTTTGCCATGAGGCAGCGCGGCATTCCGAGGGCGCGGATCTAATGTATAGTGTTGTGGTCTTATGGCTGGATGATTGCCGGAAAGCGTCGGCACAACTTGGAAGCGATGGAGTTTACTAACTGTGGAGTTTCTACGAGGATCTGTTGAGAACGCCTGGATGATTGTCGCGCTGCCCTTTTTTGTGGGGTTCGGCATCATTACTTGTTTCTTGCTCGGCGGCTTGAAGCTTGGCGAAAAACGCGCCTTCAAGTCTCTGGCCATGATTGCCTCGATTGCCGCAGTGACATGGGGTTTCTTTCACTCCTTGTTCATCTTCGAGGCGCTGCGTGTCGACCCTACCCTGGCCGGATATCAACAGAACTGGGACTGGTTCAGTTGTACAGGCTTCAAGTTATCGGTCGGCTATCTCGTCGATAATCTCGCCGCCATCATGTTGATTGTCGTGTGCACGATCAGCTTGTTCGTGCAAATCTACACGCATGGCTACATGCGCGACGATCCTGGATATGCGCGCTTTTATGCCTACCTTTCTTTATTCACCGGCTCGATGCTCGGCCTGGTCGTAGCGACCAACATGTTCCAGATGTACGGCTTCTGGGAACTCGTCGGTGTCTGCAGCTACTTCCTGATCGGCTTCTGGTGGTACAAGACATCAGCCGCCGAAGCCTGTTTAAAAGCTTTCGTCGTCAACCGGGTTGGTGACTTCGCTTTTCTAATCGGCATATTGTTGTTGATTCTGGCCACAAAAGACATGTGGGCAGGCGGCACGATGATGGCATTCAGTGTCTCGCCGGGTGCCGGCGGTAACGATCTGGCCAGTGCTCTGCGCTTGGCCGTCAGTCAGGGTACACTCCATGACGAGTTTGGGCTGGTCGCCACTTCCCTGCCCTTGATGGCGATTCTTGTATTTGGCGGACCGGTGGCCAAGTCGGCACAGGTGCCGCTGCATGTATGGTTGCCGGATGCCATGGAAGGTCCGACTCCCATATCGGCTCTAATCCACGCCGCCACGATGGTGGCAGCCGGTATCTATCTGGTGGCTAGAGCTTATCCGATCTTTCTCTCGCCAACCGGTGGCACCGAGAGCACCGCACTACATGTGGTGGCATTCATCGGCACGTTCACGGCCGTAATGGCGGCAACCATCGCTATGAGTCAAAACGATATCAAGCGCGTTCTTGCCTGGTCCACATGCTCGCAGCTCGGATATATGATGGCCGGTCTTGGCTTCGGCGCCTTCTCTGCCGGGCTGTTCCACTTGTTTACGCATGCGTTTTTCAAAGCCATGCTCTTCCTCGGCTCGGGTGCGGTCATTCTCGGTTGCCATCACGAGCAGAATATTCAAAAGATGGGCGGGCTGAAGAAGACAATGCCAATCACAGCGGCGACATTTTTAGTCGGCTGTCTGTCGATCGCGGGCGTTCCTCCATTGAGCGGCTTCTTCTCAAAAGATGAGATTGTCTCGGCTGCATTTCACACCGCCGACCCACTTCACATTGGCGGCTGGTGCCTGGTAATCACTGCCGGGCTGACCGCCTTTTACATGTTCCGGCTTTACATCCTGGTTTTCGAAGGTGAGTATCGCGGCGAGCATAAGACGCATGAGGTTGCCCCGGTGATGTGGGCACCGCTGGTGGCACTAGCTATTCCTTCTTTATGTGCCGGCGGCATGCTTGGTTTCAATGCCGACTCATTCTTCAGCGCCGACAAGGAAGGCGTAACCCCCTGGGCAAGGTTCGTCTACTTCGGTCATCCGCATGCTGAGCATGCTGATTGGAACATCATGATCACATCGATAGTGGTGGCGCTCGCCGGCATAGCGATAGCCTTCGTGGTTTATAAAGCCAAAGCCTGGACCCCGAACAAGACGCTTGTCGAGAGCAACAACATTCTCTGGCGCATTTCGTACAACAAATGGTATTTCGACAACGCTTATTTATGGATCGTAAATGGGCTTGTCCTGCCGCTCTTCAATAAGGTCTGGAAATTTCTCGATGCCTTCATCATCGACAATATAGTGAACGGCACCAGTCTTGTAACCAATGCCATCGGTGAGGTACTGAAGTACACTCAGACAGGACGTGGTCAATACTATGCTCTGATTATCTTCTTGTGGGTAATCTTGCTTACCTGGATTGTCTACATGAGCCCATTGGTTCGCACCTAAACTTTGCATCCGTTATCAGCCTGAGAGTACAAACAATGGCAGACAAAGCACACGAAAGTCATCAATCGCACTTGCCTGATGTTGGTCATGAAGATGTGCACCACCATCACGAAGGCCCGATCGTTCATACGGAGATAACGCCCGAGAAGAGCTGGGAAGACAAGACTTTGTTGGCGATGGTTTGCATTGCGGCAGTCTTTTTGATGGGAACGGTTTGGAACTGGATGAGCAAGATGGAGGAGCCCCCGCCCCTGGCACCAGGGCATGCCGCCACCGGTGCTGAATCCAGTGCTCAGCCTGCCGGCGCGCCGGAAAACGGCGCCCATCAAAATGCACCCGGAAGCGGGCCAAACGCTACTCCTGCCGCTCCAGCCAGTGCTCCCACCGGTGCGGCAACCAATCAGCCGCAGTCAAGCGCACCACAGACGCAGCCCGGCGGGGCATCCACGCCTCTCAACGGCACGACGCCATCTGGAGCCGACGACTATCACAAGTGGTGAGAGCACCGGCTGGGCGTTCAAAGGCAGGGCTTGCAGTCCATTTTTTTGAGCCGACAACACAAACTTTTGTTTCTCAAATGCCAGCTACATTACATTCACTTGCCATCCGTGAACCTATATATGCTATCTTACAGGCCTGGCAAACACCCAAGTCCAGGGTGCTGGCCTGGGTCGCTGGCAGCTATCTGCCGCTGTTCCCGGACCTGTCCAGCTTCAGTCGCTGCTGCCGGCTTGCCAAGCTGCATTGGGCATGAGCCGAGTCCAACCAGGGCCGACGATATAGAAGTGAGCAAAGGGAGATTGAGTTAATGCACGAAGTGACAATCGGTATTGCAGGTGCTGCCGGTGACGGTCTCGATAAGTCCGGGGATACGCTTGCCAGATCCTGCGGTCGGCTGGGTCTTCATGTTTATGCATACAACAGCTATCAGTCAATAATACGAGGCGGGCACATCTGGCTTCGAGTCAGAGTCGCAGACGAGAAGGTCTATAACCACGGCGATCATCTCAACATTTTGGTCGCTCTCAATCAAGATTCAATCGAACGTCATGCTCGTGAAGTCGAAGAGGGCGGCGTAATTCTCTTTAACGGCGATCGCATTAAGTGCGAAGAGTCGCTGGTCAGAAAGGGCGTGCAGATTCTGCCGATTCCGATGAATGAAGTCACCAATCATTTGAAAGAAAAATTCGGACCGATCAAGCCGATCATGCAAAACACAGTTGCCATAGGCGCTGTCGCTTATCTGACCGGCATCGGTCTTGAAGAGCCGAGCGAGGTTTTGAAAGACACCTTTGCCCATAAAGGCGAGGAAGTGATCGAGCTGAACATCGGCTTGTTGACGGCAGGCTATGAATTCGCGAAGAAGAACTCTAAAGCGCCGACCGAGAAATTCAACCAGTCCGGCAAACGTCGTCCATTCATCACCGGCAACGAAGCGTTCGGATTGGCGGCTTATGCGGCCGGTTGCAAGTTCTACTCGGCCTATCCGATGACACCAGCCTCGACGATTCTTCACTGGATGGCTGCTCACCAGAAAGAGACCGGCATATGCGTCAAACAATGTGAGGACGAGCTTTCCGTAGTGAATATGGCGATCGGAGCCGGTATCGGCGGAGTGCGCGCCATGTGCGCCACTGCCGGTGGTGGCTTCGCTTTGATGACCGAGGCCGTCGGCATGGCTGGAATTATGGAAGTGCCTGTGGTTATTGTCGAAGTTCAGCGCGGCGGACCATCAACAGGACTGCCTACCAAAACCGAGCAAGCCGATCTCTTCCAGGTCCTGGGGGCATCGCAGGGTGAATTCCCCAGACTGATCGTCGCTCCTAAAGACATTCCCGATGTCTATCAGTCGACGGTGGAAGCCTTCCATCTCGCAGACAAGTATCAGCTTCCCGTTTTGATGATGTCCGATCTGCTACTGTCGGAGCATCCCGAGACGGTCGATCCCGAGGTATTCAATCCCGACGTCAAGATCGATCGCGGTGAGCTGATCACGAGCTGGAATCCGCAAGACGGTAAGTACAAGCGTTTCCGCTTCACCGAATCAGGCGTATCGCCGCGCGCTCTGTATGGAACCCCGGATGCAACCTATGTCAGCGCTACAGACGATCATGATGAGGAGAGCATTCTCATCTCCGACATGTTCACATCGCCTCCGGTGCGCCGAAAGATCATGGAAAAGCGCATGCGGAAAGTGGATAACATGCTCAAAGAGTTGGCGCCTCCGCAACTCGAAGGTCCTAAAGATGCCGAGGTCACGCTCCTTTGCTGGGGCTCCACATATGGTGTCGTCAAAGAAGCGGCTGAGCGCATGACGAAGCAAGGAACGAAAACCAACTTCCTGTGCATCAAATACCTGGCGCCCTTCCATGCGAAAGAAGTAACGGAGGCGCTCTCCAAAGCCAAGAAGAAATACTCGGTGGAAGTGAACTTCACCAGCGTTATGGCAAAACTGGTGAAGATGGAGACCGGTATCTCGATGGATGGCCATGTCGTCAAATACGATGGCGAGCCGCTCGAACCAAAGTATGTCGTCGAGCGCGTCCAGGAGCTGCTCAAGGGCAAGCAAATGGATCTCGATGTCAGCGAAGACGAAGCCAGAGAAATGGTTTATCACTACTTGCGCACGCACGGCGGCGAGAAGCTGCGCCCGGTCAAATTGATCAAGGAATCGCTAAATGGCTTTGCCGAACCGGTGTGGAATGTAGAGCTTGCTGAGCGGATCACCAACAAGAAAGGTGGCACGATGAAGATCGGCATCAAGACCGGTTCTACGTATTCCTTCGAGAAAGCCGTAGATTGAGCCGTTGGGTTTTAGAAACTGTCAGAGAGAACTGAGGAATTGGGTATGGCAACAGTAATCGAACTTCCAGTCGAAACTTATAAGGGTCCGGTCGATCCGGATTGGTGTCCAGGTTGCGGTGATTTCGGCGTTTTGCGATCCGTACAGGAAGCGGCCGGCAAGCTCGGCGTCAAACCGGAGAATCTGGTTATCGTCAGCGGCATCGGCTGCTCGTCCAACCTTCCTGGATTCATACATGCCTATGGCGTCCACAGTCTGCACGGACGTTCGGTACCGGTGGCGACAGGCGTTCACCTGGCGAACACTGATTTGAAGGTAGTGATTACCGGCGGTGATGGCGATGGATATGGTATCGGCGTCGGACATCTCCTGCACGCCATGAGACGCAATCTCGACGTCACTTATGTGGTCATGGACAACCAGATATATGGTCTTACGACTGGTCAGGCTTCTCCGACCACGACAAAGGGACACAAAACCAAATCGACGCCGCAAGGCAATATCGAAATGCCCTTGAATCCCCTG
>JAJPJO010000033.1 GCA_021324135.1 Pseudomonadota bacterium | reverse complement strand
TCTCCAGCGGCGGGGCCGACGGGGCAGCCTGGAGCCGGCCAGCCTCATGTACAAGGTCATGAGACTGCCGCGAAACCGGAGAAAGTTACTGTCGCACCAAGAGTAGAGGCAGGTTCCCCACCAAAGGCGGATGCAGCTTCGACACCAAAGGCGGACGCAGCTCCGGCTTCAAACCAGACGACGCAAGCTGCTCCTCCTGCAGGTTCTGCGCGCACGCCTCGCTGGCTGGCGGGTCAGCCGGAAGCCGGGCAGACTGAGCCCAGCCATCCCGGCCCGAACCAAGGCAAACCAGCGCAGAGCGATCCTGTTCAAAGCAATCAGGCTCAAAGCAATCCAAGTCCCAGACCACCAGCGCCACCTCCTCTGCCGACCTTGAGCGATGAAACCGCGCTGCCTGCGGCGAAATCAGCTTTTGCAGCTCCGCCAGGGGCACCGCCTGCGGCATCACCGCCCCCTGTTCCGGGAGCACCGCATACGGCATCACCGCCGCCCGTACCGGGAGCACCGCATACGGCATCACCGCCGCCTGTGCCGGGAGCACCGCATACGGCATCACCGCCGCCCGTACCGGGAGCACCGCATACGGCATCACCGCCGCCTGTGCCGGGAGCACCGCATACGGCGTCACCGCCGCCTGTGCCTGGCGCACCACATATGTCATCACCACCCCCTGTGCCGGGAGCACCGCATGCGGCATCACCGCCGCCTTTGCCTGGGTCAGCGCCGCCGGCATCGCCCCCGCCTATTCCAGGCGCACCGCCGGCAATACCGGGACAAGCGCCGCCGCATGGCGCCCCGCCCCCTATACCACCTCAAGCTCCGCCTGCACCACCACCGGTGCCTCCGCGCGCTGAGGATGGTGGCGAAGGAAACGGCCATGATAAACGCCAACGTTTCACCTCTTACATTGATAAGCAAATAATTGCCCACGATCGGCAGGATCCGAATAAGCCGGAGCCTGCACAGTCCGAGCGCAGGCGCGAGACGAAAAAAGGCCCCTCAAAGCTGATGATTGCCATAGCTGTAGGAGCTGTGCTCAGCATTGCCTCAGTTGGAGGCGGCATACTGTTTGGTCTGAAGCTTCCATTTTTCACTACCGGCGAGCAAGTGAAGAAGCTGGTCGCCGATGCGGACGATGCTATCAAATACGGTGACTATGACGATGCCGCGGATTATTTGACGAAGGCAATTCAACTGGATCCGAACAAGGCGGAGCTATATGAGAAGCGAGGCCTCGCGAAAATACTGATGCATCGCAATGATGTTCTAAAGGACGCTATCGATGACTTCGACAAGGCCATAAAGTTAGATCCGAAGTACTTTGAAGCTTATCTCGATCGAGCCAATGCCAAGACTGAATCGGCGCAATTCGAGAGCGCCATAAGCGACTACAACAAACTGATATCGTTAGGGAAAGATGTCGCCAAGGTTCGTTTCGGCAGAGGTCTGGCTAACTACTATAACGGCAATGTCTCAGGCGCAATTGATGATTTCAAGGCGGCCATCGACAAAGACAGCAATTATGCCGATGCGATGATCGCGCTTGGCACGGCATACTACAAGCAGAATCGTAGGGAAGAAGCCTGGGAGCAATTCGGGCGAGCTAAAGATCCACATGGGGTTGGACTTCACAATCAAGCAATTATCCTCGTGTTGAATGCCAAGTACAGCGACGCGGTGAGCAAGTACTCGGAAGCCATCGATGTAAATCCAAGCGACGCGAATTTGTTCATCGAGCGCGGGTTGGCGCGCCTGCACTTACAAAATGAAGAGGAGAATGCAGCTTACGACTTTCATACGGCTCAGCAACGAGATCCTAATCTGCAGATTGCCAAAGAGAACCTTAATGCAGCTTGTAAATTGATGATTGACCGCGGCTCTGCGATGATCCGAAGTAACAATTTTCGCGGCTATGGATTGATCGGATCGGCACTGACGTACTTAGGAAGAACGAATGCTGCCATCTATTATTTGAATTCTGCAGTTGCACGAAATCCTCAATACTCAGATGGATTGAGGTTGTTGGGAAACTGTTATTCCGACCTAGGCCTCTATGATGAAGCAATAGACATCTACACATCGGCTTTGCAGCGTGATCCTAGGGACGCCAAAATATATGCGAAGAGATGCTGGGCCTTCTATAGACGCGGGAAAAGCGATGAAGCGCTTGCTGATGCGAACAAAGCAATCGAGCTGGGATTCAAGGAATCCGATCCTTATATCGTTAAAGCCGGTGTTGAGGAAGATAGAGGACATCTTGATGAGGCCCTGAAGGACGGCACACGCTTAGTGGAATTGGAACCGAAGCAGGCAATTCATTACAGCAATAGAGCCCTAACATATGAATTGAAGAAGCAGTACAAGGATGCTGAGCGGGACTTTCGAAAAGCCATCGAGCTTGACCCAGGCTTAGCTCACGCCTACAAATGCATGGGCGCAATGTTCACGGATTTAGGGAAGAAAGATGAGGCTCTAAGGTACCTAACAAAAGCTATTGAAGTAGAGCCCGGCCAAGACACCTATCCGAGTCGAATTCGATACTTTACGCTCATTCGCGACTATCCAAAAGCGTTGGCGGACGGCAATGCCTTGCTTGAACAGAACCCGAGCAATCCCACGAATTTAGTTCGACGTGCTTTCTTGTACTTCTTGTGCGGTGATAACGACAATGCCCTTAAAGACTACAATAAAGCAATTGAGATGAAGGCAAGCGCAGCCAACTACGCGGAACGCGCAGAGTATTATCTGCGTTCTGGGCAATTGACAGATGCTCGGAAAGACACGCTTCAAGCGGTGAGCATAGACCCTAAAGATGGTGACTCTGCCTTGCCGATGGCAGTCTTAATGGGGATGCAAGAAAAACGATGGAGCGATGCCGAGAATTATTGCAATCAGTGGATTGCTGCTGTGCGATGGGATGATACAGGAGCGTATGATGCAAGCTTACGCCTTTGGGTTTGTTTAAACTTAGACAAACAGCCAGAAAAGGCAAAAAACGTCCTGGCTGAAGCGAAAGAACATTCAGGTACACTGGGGTGGCCGACTCCTATTGTCAAATACCTGTTGGGTGACATCGATTCTAAGGCGATGATGGCCGAGTCGTTTGGTGTACCCGACGACACTGATGCGCATTTCTATGCAGGCATGAAGCTGTTATTCGACCACGATCAGGTTGGTGCTCGAAAGGAACTTGAGTGGGTGGTCCGCGAGGGCTATGTAAACAGTCACGAATATGTTATGGCACAGCAAATGCTGAAGATGATGGACAACAAAGAGATCTAATGATGA
>JAJPJO010000063.1 GCA_021324135.1 Pseudomonadota bacterium | reverse complement strand
GCTCTTCCGATCTAAGTGTAGATGTCGTACTCTTTGATGTTGCGACCATCGATCAATATTTCACCGCTGGTAGGGTCATACAATCGGACGAGCAGTTTAACGATAGTCGTCTTGCCTGCGCCGTTTTTACCAACGATTGCAGTCGATTGTCCGATCGGCAGAAGGAACGAAACGTGATCGAGGGCGACGCGGTCGGTGCCAGGATAACTGAAGCAGACATCGCGAAACTCGATGCCTTGCTCGAGCTTAAGCGGAGCTTTCACTCTCCCCCAACGCGGCTCACCCGGACCGGCAAGGCCTGTCAAGGCGCCGTCGACGGTCTCCGGTTTCCTGTCGAGAAGCTCGAACAAGTCGGACAAGAACAAGATATGCTCGACCAGTCGCCCGCCGCTGCTGAATAAATTGACCAGATGATAGCGCGACGACTCGGTGGCACCGAAGTACATGACTGCATCACCGGTGGTGATGACGCCGAGGAAGGCTTTGACGAGAATGTAGATCCACAAGCCAACCGTGCCTAAATTGCTGAGAGCGCCGAGCCAAAAATTTGTTATGGCACTACGCTTGGTGGCAGCGAGCTCGACCTGATAATATTTTTTCGCAAAGTCTCTGTACCTTTGTATAAAGAAATCGGAGAGAGCGAAGAGCTTGACCTCTTTAGCGGCATCTTTGTCGGCCATCAGCCAACTGAGATAATAGCGCAGCCTGGTGTCCGACATTTCCTCTGAATAAATGTGCCAGCGCTCCCGCGCCGTTTTCGCCGACGCTATCATCTGTGGTGCAGTGGTAATTATCACCACCACTGGTGCAACCCAGCTCAGCATGAATAGAACACCCAGGAAGGTAATCATGGTCAAAAAGGAGCTGACCATATGGAAGAGCATCCACAAAAGATTCCAGGCACTCATTGACGAACCTCGGCTCGCCTTTTCGAGATGATCCAGATTTTTCGGATCTTCAAAAAACGCCAGATCGAGATCGGCGCATTTTCTCATGATCAAGGTTTTGACATGCAGCTCGAAATTTTGCTGCGCTTTGCTGGAGAGGTAGTCTTCAAAGGAGCGAAAACCTCTTGTCGCCACCCAAATTGCAAACTGAATGCCCAGCAAGCCGATGATTGCAACGAAGTCCATGGAACGCAAAAGCAGCTTCGCCCACACCAGTCCGCCGCCAAAGGCCATGCCGGTCAATCGGTCTACGATCAGCTTCATAATCCATAGATTGGCAATCGGTTCGAGCGCGAGAACGACGCCAATAATCATGATCAACGGCGTCAGAAACGGACTCGATCGAAAGACTAATCCGAAGCCCCGCATGAGAAGAATGAAGGTTTCAATGGCACTTGCCTTCTTCTTCGCGTCTTTCTTGCCGTTTTTGGATTCAGCGCTGCTATCCATCACGATTTGTCCCGGCTATGGAAGTCCCGGCGCGCTCTCACTAAAATGTCGCGATTCCCGCCCGTATGTCCTTATACCCATTAAAACGGAACCCACTTACAAATGATTAAGTGTGGACCTCAAGAATGGGCCTGCCGCCGGGCGTCATATCATGACACCAGCAACCCCAAAGCCCGCAAAACCGAGTCGAGCGTCATCGACTGAAAGAGGCAAAGACGATGTCGCAGTTGTTAAACGTTAAGCAACAGAAGATTGTCGCTCAAGAAATCAAACTCTGGAGGGAGGAGAGGCTCATTGGTGAGGACCTCGCCGCCACCCTGCTGACGCGTTACACAGATAAGGGTCCCGGAGCAAACATGAGCGGTGCGCTCAGCTTGCTCGGCTCCATTTTGCTCGGTCTGGGCGCGATCCTATTTGTTGCCGCGAACTGGCAGCAGCTTGCCGTCTTGCCTAAACTGGCTTTGATTCTTGCCGCTATATCCACTTCATATCTGGTTGGCTGGCGGTTGCGATTCGAGCCAGGCACAAGACCGAAGTTAGGATCCTCGCTGCTGGTTCTCGGATCGCTATTTTTTGGCGCCGGAATATGGCTGGTAGCGCAAATATTCAACATGGATATCAGCCTGAGCAGCGGACTCTTAATCTGGTCCTTTGGTTCCTTAATCACCACTCTGGTGGTGCGAACCGTTCCCCATGGCTGTCTGACGGCCGCCCTTATTTCGCTTTCCTCACTGCTCAGGCTCGATAATCGTTTCTTTACCGAGGGCGGACATTTGACGGAGCCAGCGTATTTCATAGCCGGTCTGGCTGTCTCGATTCTTTTGGCTCGCTATCTTCGCAGTCGCGCCATGCTCTGGATCACGTTGCTGGTCAGCACTGCCTGGATGGTCCTCTGGTCGGCAGGCGGCAATCAATCGCTTTTGATCTGGGGTGTAGCGCTTTTCGGCTGCTACCTGTGGTGCCATGAAAAGCATCCGCCGCTCAGCGCCCCCTTCTTGTATGTCGGCGCAGTCAGTGTGCTCTCAGCATGCTTGTGCGCTACTACATTAGGATCATTCTATGTGCACTACGTCATGCTGAAACTTCCAAAGGATATAGCTCTGCTTCTGGCTTCGGCAATGAGCCTGTTGCTGCTGATTGCATGGAAGCTGAAAAAGTTTAGACCGGAGCCGATAGCCTGCATCTTACTTGCCCTTGCAAGCTGCCTTACCTATGGCAATGCTGAGTGGACGAACCGAGTCCTGGCAAACATTTTGTTTCTCTGTGCAATCGGCGGTTTTCTCTATACCGGCTCAACAAGAATCAAATCGCCTGGCTTAGTCAATGCCGCGATCCTTTTTTTCGTTCTCGATGTGATCGCTTTCTACTTCGACTCTTTCTTCACCATGATCGACCGGTCGCTTTTCTTCATCATCGGCGGTGTCATTCTCATGTCCGTCGGTGCCATCGCCGAAGGTGGCAGACGAAAGATACTGGATGGAATGAAAGTCGCAGAAAAGACCGGGAGTTTATGCTGAAATGATTAGGAACGATATACAAAGCCCGTATAAACACAGGCGTGCATACTTCATAGCCGTCGTTGCACTGCAGATGGTGCTGCTGGCAGGCATGTCGGTTGCACCCGCCTTCAGATTGACACAGGCTCGCCTGGCGACATTCACAACAGCGCCTGTTGATCCGTGGGATATGTTCCGCGGCGATTACATCAGCCTGGCATATGATTTCTCGCAGAATGTTCCTGTGCATGAGGAGTTCAAAACGAACGACACTATATATGTCGTGCTCAAATCAGGAGGAAACGGCAAATGGACTGCCGTGCGATCAAAGCATTTGAAACCAGCCGTCAGCGCTGATGAATTGGTCATTAAAGGCAAAGTCGATTGTGCCTATGACGGTTTAGCCACGGTGCATTATGGAATTGAACGGCTCTACGTTCCCGAGCGACAGGGACGTGATGTATCAAGCAGCGATCAGCTCGAGATCGATGCAGCCATTGGAGACGACGGAACCACGATTATAAAAGAAGCGCGTTACAAGCAGCGGATTTTGTATCATCTCAAGCTCATCTGATCGAAGACTCGAGATTACTTGATCGCCGCTTTGCCGCCGTTGAAGACGGTATAGTCGAAGGTGAACACTATGTCGACTTTGTCTGGTGCGCCTTTTGGCAGCGATCCGAACGGTCCGGCGTTTTTCACCGCATCACTGGCTGCCGTATCAGCCAGCATGATTCCGGATGATGTCTTCAAACGCAAGCCGGAAACTTTACCCGCTTTATCCAGTTTGAACTGAACGACAATCTTCTTGCTCTCATTTCCCCGGGGCGGGAACCAAGACTGGCGAATCTTTTTCTCCATCTGCGCCAGATAATCCGTGAAGTCTGCTTCATCGCCATCGCCGCCTCCACCGGCTTCACTTCCCTCGCCTTTTCCGGCAGGGGCCGCATCACCGGTACCATGGCCGGTATCAGGGGCGCTCTCCACCGGCGGTGGCGCTACTTGAGTGGGAACAGAGGCGATCGGAGCCGGAGTCTTTGGCACCACATCCGGTGTAGGCACAGGTTTTGGCGCCGGCTTGGCAAGCTTCTCGACCGGCTTAGGCTGCTCCGGCTTGACGGTAGGCTTGACCGCTTTCTTCGGTTTGGGCGGCTCGGGCGCAGGCGGTTCTTCCGGAGGCGGCGGCTCAAGAATCAGGTCAATGTTGGTTACATGTTCGGGAACCTTCTTGCTCACAACAAAGAAAGCAGCACCAAGAAGGGCGAGCAGAACGGCACAGTGCATCAAGTACGATCCGCCGAGCACGGCTGCAAAACGAATCTTTCTGGTCGGTTGGTAAAAAGGGCTCTTGGCTCTGGCTGCACACAAATACGCATCTTGAGCAACGTAGGCGATGTAACAGGCGAACAGAAAGATGTATAGAACAACAGCGGGATGTGCCAGACTAGTTGCACCGACCATGGTGGCAAACTGCGGGTTGTAGGGCAGCCCAAAGGTCAATGCCAACTGCTGCGTTGCTCTCAATGCCTGAGTTCCGGCACAGGCGGAGACAACAAGCGCACCGCTGACAAGGGCGGAGACGAGGAACACCAGACCGGGGAAAAGTTGCCCTATATAAATGTGACCCAGACCGGGCACCAGGGATAGTGCCAGGGCTCGTCCGGGGCTTTTACCGAAAGCGGCATCGAGCCGCTTTGGCGCGAGCGATTCCTGCGGCTCATCAGTGCCATCGCTGTGCGCCTCAGCCTCGGGATCGGCGTGCTGATAGCCAAGGAGCCTCGAGTGCACGGCACCGGAGCGGCTTACATTTGCAGCGTCGTCCGCCTCGTTTTCATCGCCAATCGATGTCGACTCGACAGGGTCCTTGCTTGTGTCCAACGTTTTCACGAAAAGTGAATTTAGCCTCGGTTAAATAGTACAAATCTTCTTGGCGACATAGATCGTAGCAAAGAGTCAATAATCGATGCCTTGTCTTCCTCTCATCCAGCTTTGCATCTGATCACGCAGTCGGCAAAATCGGACCTTTGCCGCACCGATCACAAAGAGCCTTGCGGTCTAATGACAAAAACAATCAGTATTATTGGCAACCAGGACGGAGCCGATAACCCCGATCTGGCTAACGTTTCAAGCATCGACGCTGAAAGTACGTGTCATGACGGATTTGTTATTTTGTTATGTTGCCGCTGGGTTTGAAAGCGTTCCAACTGAGCAAAAGATAGACCAGCGCCGCTACACCAAAGCCGATAAACCAGGCGTATTCGTAGAGAACCTTAAGCGCCGGCAGAAGAAGACCGATCCAGGCTGCGATGCAGCCAAGCAATGTAGCGATGACGGCTCTGAAGTTCCAGCCGTTCGTGTAGGTATAGCGGTTGTCCTCGAGATAGAGAGCCGGAAGATCCAGGTTTTGTCTTTTAAGCAGCCAATAATCGACGACGAGCACCCCGGCAATCGAGCCCAATCCTCCTGAGTAGCCCTGCAGCCAGCCAAAAATGTACGAGTCGGCATCGGCGAGCAGCCGCCATGGTTGCATGAAAATGCCGATAACGCCTGTGATCAGTCCGCCCGTGCGGAAAGAAATCCAGCGCGGAAAGGTATTGGCAAAGTCATTCGCCGGCGAGACCACATTGGCGGCAATGTTGACACAGAGCGTCGCCACAGCAATGGTGAACATCGCCATGCCGATTAACCATGGCTCATGAAATTGACCGGAGAGCTTAATCGGATCCCATAAGTCCTTCATGGGCGCGTGCGGATAGATGATCACCGCTGCCGAGGTAATCAGCACTCCCATGCCGGAATAAACGGTCATCGCCAGCGGCAATGCCACCACTTGCCCGACGGTCTGCTCCCTCTGACTGCGCCCGAAGCGCGTAAAGTCAGGCATATTCAATGAAAGCGTCGCCCAGAAACCGATCATGGCCGACAATGCCGGGATGAATTTTGGAAAAAACGTCGACGGATCGTTGAGCCTGCCCTCCTGGGAGAGAATCTGCCCGAGCCCGTTTGCATTCGACACGGCCCAGAAGCACAGTGAGGCAGTCATGACAAAAACGAAAGGTGCCGCCAATCCCGCCAGCCTGCGCACCTGATCCATACCGCGGAAAATCACCAGTACGTTCAATCCCCAAAACAATGCAAATGACGCCCAAACGGACAGGGTATAGCCGAACACTTCGGCAGAAAGTGCAGAGCTCCATTGAGGGATGATCGATGATAGAAGGACATTGACCGCCGTTCCGCCAATCCAAGTTTGGATTCCGAACCAGCCGCAAGCGACGGCTGCACGCATCAGAGCCGGGAGATTAGAGCCGAGAGTGCCGTATGCCGAGCGGGCAAAAACCGGAAAGGGGATACCATATTTGGTGCCGGGGAACGAATTCAAAATGATCGGAACCAGCACAATCACGTTGCCGATGAAGATGGTAAGCAGAGATTGCCACCAGTTCATGCCCTCGGCGATCAAGCCTGAGGCCAAAATGTAAGTCGGTATGCAAGCCGACATGCTCATCCACAGGGCGGCAAAATTGTAAGTAGTCCAGTTGCGCTCGGATATCGGCACCGGAGCAAGATCGTGGTTATAAAGAGGGCTGCCTATGAGCGACGTTCCATCGACAATTTCGACGCGTCCATCCTCGGTCTGCTTAACAATGCTGCTCTCGGGATCACTCATTTGTTTGAAATCGCTGATACAGATTGAGTGGCGATTGTATCAAGAAATACACGCCCTTACTTGCCCGCCGATCGAAACCAACTATAATCAATGCGTCCAGAACCCATTCATAAGTTCTGCGTATGAATATTGTCTTTTTATCACCTCACTTCCCACCAAATTTTCGCCACTTCATCTCGCGATTGCGAGAATTTGGCGCCAATGTCCTGGGCGTTGCCGACGTGCCATATGACGATCTCGGTCAGGAGGTAAAGGCAAACTTGACCGAGTACTATCGCGTTCCAGACATGCACGACTATGATGCCCTCGTGCGCGCCATTGGCTACCTCACCTTTCGCTACGGCAAAATCGATCGCATCGAATCGCAAAACGAATACTGGCTCGCTACCGAATCGCGTTTGCGCACCGACTTCAATGTTTTTGGCATTAAGCTCGATCAAATCAGCAAGATCAAACGCAAGTCGGAGATGAAAGAGGTTTTTGAAAAGGCGGGATTGAGTCCTGCCCATGGACGAATTTGCAGCACAGAGGCTGAATTGCGGCAATTCATCAAAGAATTCGGATTGCCTGTTGTAGCCAAACCTGATATCGGGGTTGGTGCAGCTGCAACTTATAAAATTGACGATGAAGAGTCGCTTCAATCGTTTCTAAAGAAAAAGGATGACTCGATAGACTGGATTGTCGAGGAATTCATCAACGCTCCAATAGTAACTTTCGATGGCTTGGTCGACAGCAAAGGGGATCTGGTTTTTACCACCTCGCATCGATACAGCCATGGCGTCATGGATGTCGTCAATGAAGACACGCATGTGTACTACTATGCCCAGAGAGAAATCGATCCGCAGGTCGAACGAGACGGTCTGAAAATACTGAAAGCCTTCGATGTAAGAGAACGTTTTTTCCATTTCGAATTCTTCGACATGGGGGAAGGCAAACTCATACCGCTCGAGGTGAACATGCGCCCACCAGGCGGTCTGACGCTGGATATGTTCAACTTCAATTACGACTTCGATTGCTATCGGCTCTGGGCAGAGCTTGTGGTTAAGGGTGATTGCGAGCGCAGTAAGACACGACCGTATTTCGTCATGTACGTATCTCGTAAAGATCACATACCGTACAAGCTCTCACACTACGAAGTGTTGAACGAGTTCAGGCCGCTGATTATCCACCACGAGCGGATCTGCGATGTTTTCTCGCGCGCAATCGGCAATCACGGCTACGTTCTGCGCCATGCCGAACTGCAACCTTTGATTGCCGCGGCAAATGCGATTCACGAGCAGCGCGTTTAGCAAACCCTCATCCACATACCCACGAGTCGATGAGCTAATATATCTCACCCTAATGCGCTAAGATATCTCGGCGTCTACACCGGGTGTCTCAAATAGATTTTCTCGAACGTGCGCCCGCAAAAACCAAGGAGAGCAAATAATGCCGCCTTCAAAGAGTCACGCTCAGCCATTCATGCTCAAGATCTTCACCTTAACGCTGCTTGCAGGCGGACTTCTACTTGGAACAGCTTCCCCTGGTGAATGTCGGTCGATTGCCAAACAATCAATAGCCGATGCCGTCAAGACCAATTTCTTTCAGTGGTTTCACTTTACCGAGAAAGAGCGCAAGAAAGAGCCAGGCGAAAAAACAGCAGTGAGTTTCACGACCGGAATGGGCGGACACACCGTGCAGCTCGTGGTGACCCTGGATCAGCAAGATCGAATTACCGACATGATTTTAGCGCTGCCGGAGGGCTTCGTTCACGACGCCAAGTATAAGCCGTTTGCCTGCGATATAGCCAAGAGTTTTATTCAAACTGCCGTGCCGGATGCCGATGCGCCGCAAGTGCAGGATCTTGTAAACGATATCTCATTTCGAGGAGCAACCTGGACCGGATTTCAGCATCTCGAGGCGAAAACGACATACGGGAAGAACAAGGACAAGCCGGTCGAGATCCAGCATGATGTTTCGTTTTTGAAAGAAGGTTCAGGGCCTATAAAGAAAGGCGACACCGCCTGGGTAGGGTTTTCCTCAGTACCCAAGTTGAAGGATAAGCCTACTTCCGGTTTTCTAGCTTATGTAGGCGAGTCGCAAAAATTTGAAGAGAAGTTAGCCGATGATTCGCTCTTGAGAATCGAAAGTAAAGAGATGGGCGGGAAGAAGTACGTCGTCTTGATCGTGAATACCCACTAGCTCCATCGACTCAGATCAGCTAATGCAAGAAAATCGACGGCGTGCAAAAATTTACGCCGTCGCATCTGACTGTCTTGCATCTCATTAGGAGGTTCGCGATGGCTACAAAACGATCGGCGCGCAAGCGTCCTGTCACCGTCCTCATAGGAACGCGAAAAGGAGCATTTACGCTGACTTCGGATGCAGAGCGATCTAAGTGGAAGATATCGGAGCCGATTTTCCTGGGACATATCATCCATCATTTCAAGCAAGATACGCGCTCACCAAAGAATATGGTTATCGCAGCAAAAACAGGGCATCTCGGCCCGACCGTATACTACACCACAGATGGTGGCAAGAACTGGAAAGAATCATCTGCGCCTCCGGCGTTTCCCAAGAGCAGCAAGGATGACAAAGGTCGAGTTGTGAGCAGCGTCTTCTGGCTCAGTCAGGGACACGACAGCGAGCCTGGCGTGTGGTATGCAGGCACTACTCCTCCTGGACTATTTCGCTCCGCCGACGGCGGCAATACCTGGGAGCCGGTCAAGGGATTCAATGACGGTCCGAATTACAAGCACTGGGCGACCGGTGGCGAAACGCCGGGCGGTCAAATTTTGCATTCGGTGCTAATTGATCCGCGCGACCCCAGGCATATGTATTTGAGCATCTCCGTCGGCGGGACCTTTGAAAGCAAAGACAAGGGTAAGACCTGGACGCCCCTGAATCAGGGCGTGGCCGCGGATTTCCTTCCCAATCCCGACGTTCCCTACGGCCACGATCCGCACTGCGTTGTCTGCCATCCCGCCGATCCGAATCGGCTGTATCAACAAAACCACTGCGGTATTTATAGATTGGATACGCCGGCTAAGAAGTGGGAACGGATCGGCAAAAATATGCCGGCTGACATCGGCGACATCGGTTTTCCAATCGTTGTTCATCCGGATAAAAAAGATTGGGCCTGGGTTTTTCCAATGGATGGAACCACCGTTTGGCCGCGCACCAGCCCTGGTGGCAAGCCTGCGGCTTACAACACTCGCGACGGCGGTAAAACCTGGCTCCGGCAAGACAGCGGTTTCCCCAGAAAGAATGCCTACTTCACAGTCAAGCGTCAGGCAATGACGACCGACGATTGTCGGCCGCTCGGCTTATACATCGGCACCACCAGTGGTGAAGTCTGGGGCAGTGCAGATGAGGGCAATTCCTGGAAATGTCTGGTCAGATATCTCCCTGAAATTTATTCTCTGGAAATCGCCGAAGGCTGATCCATGATCGTCAACATTCCAAGCCCATTGCGATCTTACACAAAGCAAGCCGGCAAAGTCGACGGCCAGGGTGATTCATTGCTTGAGATTCTCGACGATCTGGATCGAAGGTACCCCGGGATAAAATTCCGCATGATCGATGAGCAAGATGGCATACGAGAGCACATCAAATTCTTCATCAATGAAGAGGAAGTTCACGATTTGAAAGCCAGGGTCGGCGCCCGAGACACGGTGCACATTATCTGCGCTCTTAGCGGCGGCTAGTTCAAGATCGACCAGAAGGCAAATCCAATGATTGACAGACCTGACAGTCTGTTGATCGCTGACATTGCCCCGGCAGACAAGCGCTCTCGCAAACGTCCCAACACCATAGACAATACCAGCCACCAGATCAGCGAACCAAGAAATACGCCGAAGACGAGAGTGGCGCCCTTATCGAGATCGACGCCATGGGTCAAACCGCAAGCCGAGAAAATGGCGACGAAAGAAGTGATCGTCATCGGGTTTGCAAGCGTAAGAAGCAATGTCGAGCGGAAGAGTTGTAGATGTGAAGGCTTCGCTTTGCTTTCGAACTCAATTTCTAAGGTTCGCTTTCTTACCAGATTGTATCCCAGGTAGAGAAGAAAGGCTGCTCCACCAAACCTCAATATCATCGCAGCCTCCGGTGAGGCAAAAAAGACGGCCGCCAAGCCGGCCGCTGCTAAGCCACCAAATATGGCATCAGCACAAGCCGCACCCAGACCGACCGATAGACCATGCCGCCATCCACACTGCAAAACACTGCGAATGCAGATGATGCCAATTGGACCGACCGGCGCAGCCGTGCATATTCCTAAATAAAGACCCTTCATAAAAAGAAAAAACATGACGAATTCCTCCGAATATCAAAGACGAGCGAAGGCCCGCATCAACCGTTCGATCGATGCATCTCGGATGCCGGTTTGATGTCCCGGCCATGATTGAAGCGAACTGATCGCTCTCAGTTTGACTTAACTATGGACAAAGACTTATCCGCGTCGGTGCATCGGATCGAGCAACACAGACTCGATCGCGTAATGACTCGGCGCCAGTGAATGCACTAGCGGCAATTATGCACAGGATTATTGTTCTCTTGTTGGCGATGCCTAAAAAAGAAGATCGTCACCCCCGAAAAGAAGGGCGATCTCAGTGATGTCCCAAAAGCCCTGTGGAACATCAGTTTCAATAAGTACAGATCCAAGCGCAGCATGACCATATCTCCTAAACCAGCAAAAGCGATAACATCCCGGCAGCAGTTCTACTGCTGTCGATTATCGTGATGCGGATAGATATGAAAGTACATGGCTTGGCACCAAAGATTTCTATTGCCTTATGATAAACGCTCACATGGGATTTTGGCAAGTCGATTGTCAAAGCGGATTTCGGCTTCGATTGATTGATGATTCGATCGGTGATGCTTTTAATAGAGCGCCAATGAGGGATCGATTTCGTTTGCCCAGGCGATGATGCCGCCGCGCAGATTGGAAAGATGCTTAAAGCCCGCCTGTTGCATGAATTGAATGGCGCGCAGGCTTCGAACACCTGATTTGCAATAGACAACCATTTCGCTCTCTTTACTCAATTCATTAAGTCGCTGCGGAAGTTCGGGCAATGGAATGTGCACGGACCCTGCGATTTTACTTATTGCCACCTCATCCGGGTTGCGAACGTCGAGAAGCACAATTTCGGCTTGCTCACGTAATCTTTTTGCCAACTCCTTTGCAGTGATCTCCATACATTGCTCTCCTTTGGCACCACCTGCAGTGCCGCTGCTTGCTGAGACGGCCTCACCGGATATGGTGCCGGCTTTCCGGACGGTCTGCTCATCACTCGCACAACTCACGACTTGTTCGATCGCTTTTGTAATAGTCGGGTTGTCACCACATACGGGGCAGTTCGGCTTCCGTTTAATCGCCAGCTTTTGAAATTGCATTTCCAGCGCATTGTAGACAAGCAATTTTCCGATCAGGCTTTCGCCTTGTCCAATGATCAGCTTGATCGCCTCGGTAGCTTGCAGGCTGCCAATCAATCCTGCCAGGACGCCGAGCACACCTCCTTCGGCGCAATTAGGGATCGCCTCTGCTGGTGGTGGCACCGGGAACAAGCATCTGTAGCATGGACCTCCCTGCGCGGAAAAAACACTCACCTGACCTTCAAAACGATAGATCGATCCGTGCACGTTCGGCTTTTTCAAAATCACGCATGCATCGTTTACCAAATATCTCGTCGTGAAGTTATCAGAGCCGTCGATGACAATATCGTACTGTGACAGAAGATCCATTATGTTGCTTTCGGAAAGACGCACACCATGCGCCTGTACTTCAATTTCAGGATTAAGCTTTTGCAGTTTTGCCCGAGCCACTTCCGCCTTGGATTTGCCTACATCATCGACGTTATACAAAACCTGGCGCTGCAAGTTGCTCAGGTCCACCTGATCAAAATCTACCAGCGCAAGCCGCCCAACACCGGCCGCTGCCAGGTACAGTGAAACAGGCGAGCCCAGTCCGCCCGCACCAATGACGATGGCACTGGCCTGCTTCAGTTTTTTCTGCCCGGCCAATCCAACCTCAGGCAATAGTATGTGCCTGCTGTATCGTTGTTTCTCTTCCCTGGATAGCTCGGTCATGGTCGCCAGTGGTTCAGAAGTGCTTATACACTCGATCGTAAGTCTCGGACAACTCTTCCGGCACTGTTCTTGTCTCGCCGATCACGGACATGAAATTTGCATCGCCGGCCCAGCGAGGCACAATGTGCAAATGGAGATGGTCGCGCACGCCTGCACCGGCAACGCGCCCGAGGTTCAATCCAATGTTGAAGCCATCCGGCTTGTACTCTTGCTGGAGTATACGTTGTGCCCGCTTGGCTAGAATCATCAATTCGCTTGTCGTCGCATCATCGAGCTCGGCAAGCGAGGACTCATGCTTGTACGGCACAACCATCAGGTGTCCGCTCGTGTAAGGATACAAATTCAAGACGATAAAATTCAAAACGCCGCGGTGCACTATTAAATTGGTGCGATCGTCTCCTGATGAAAGCAGCGTGCAGAAAACGCATCCAGGCTTAGTGTCTACATTTTTGATGTAGGTGTATCGCCAGGGTGTCCAAATATGTTCCATTATCGCCAGCACATATTAGTTTGGTATTACATAAAAAAATGCCGCTGCCTGAGCGCCATTAGAAAGAAAGCTGCCCGTCCGTCTTTTGCAAAAATGACCGCGCTCAGGCGTCGCTTGACAGCCGGTGTACCTTCTCGAAAATTAAGTTTACCAGGAATAACGGAAGGTTTTTTCAATTCCAAAGTTATGCTTACGCCAGCAAGCGTTTTCATTTTTTTATGGCGGTACCTATGAATACAACAGCCCTGAACGGTCAGATAGTACCCACGTTATGTAACTACGAGATTAAGCACGACAGGCTTAAGAAATGGGTTCAAGAAGTGGCGGCGCTCTGCAAGCCTGATTCGGTTTATTTTTGCGACGGCAGCGAGCAAGAAAACCAGCGGCTGCTTGAGGAAATGGTGGCACAGGGCCGGCTAATCAGGCTCAACCCGGAAAAACGCCCTAACAGCTATCTGGCGCGCTCGGACGCATCCGATGTTGCTCGAGTCGAAGACAGGACGTTTGTTTGCACCACCAGGCAAACGGATGCCGGTCCGAATAACAATTGGATGGATCCTGAGCAAATGAAGGCCACTCTCAAACGATTGTTTGAAGGGTCCATGCGGGGTAGAACGATGTACGTCGTTCCCTTCAGCATGGGGCCGATCGGCTCACCGCTCTCGCACATCGGAATCGAAATAACCGATTCACCGTATGTGGTGGTAAGCATGCGCATAATGACGCGCATGGGTAAGGAAGTCGTCAACGCCCTCGGGTACAATGGCAACTTCGTGCCATGCTTGCATTCGGTCGGCGCGCCTCTGGCGCCCGGGCAAAAGGACGTCGCCTGGCCCTGTAACGCTGAAACAAAATACATCGTTCACTTTCCGGAAACCAGAGAGATATGGTCTTACGGCTCCGGATATGGTGGCAATGCTCTGCTCGGCAAGAAATGTTTTGCATTGAGAATCGCGTCTCACATGGCTCGCGAAGAAGGCTGGTTGGCCGAGCACATGCTCATCCTCGGCATTGAATCGCCTGAGGGCAAGAAAGCCTACATGGCGGCGGCTTTCCCAAGCGCCTGCGGCAAAACAAACCTGGCTATGCTCATTCCGCCTCCGGCCCTCAAGAATTGGAGAGTCACCACCATTGGTGATGATATCGCCTGGATTAAACCGGGCCATGACGGCAAGTTCTACGCCATCAATCCCGAGGCAGGATACTTTGGCGTCGCACCGGGAACCTCTTATAAGACGAACCCGAACGCCATGGCTACTATCTCTGAGAACTGCATATTCACCAATGTTGCAATGACACTCGATGGCGATGTGTGGTGGGAAGGCATGACGGATGAGAAGCCTGCTCAATTGATCGATTGGCAAGGTCAACCCTGGACGCCGGCCAGCAGTCGTCCCGCCGCCCATCCCAATGCGCGCTTTACAGTGCCGGTCAAGCAATGCCCCTCGCTCGATCCCGATTGGGATAAGACTGAAGGCGTGCCCATAAGTGCCTTCATATTTGGTGGCAGGCGGCGCAAAGCAGTTCCTCTAGTCGTCGAGTCATTCAATTGGAACTTTGGCGTCTACATGGCAGCGACAATGGGATCGGAAACCACCGCTGCAGCGTCGGGGCAGATCGGACAGGTGAGACGCGATCCCATGGCGATGTTGCCGTTTTGCGGCTATCACATGGGAGCCTACTTCGGGCACTGGTTAAGCATGGGCAGAAAAAGCCAAAAGCCGCCTCGGGTATTTTGCGTCAACTGGTTCCTGACCGATGAGCATGGCAAATTCATCTGGCCGGGATTCGGCGAGAACATGCGCATACTGAAGTGGATCTTCGAGAGAGTGCACAGCCGCACGGAGGCGATGCAGTCACCGCTCGGCTGGATGCCTCATTATGAGGACATAGACTGGAGCGGCTTGAATGGTATCACTGATGAAGTGTGGCAGAGGCTTACGCAAATTGACGCGGCAGCCTGGCATGAAGAGCTGGAATTGCACGCCGAGCTTTTCGACAAACTGAAAGATCAGTTGCCGCGCATGTTCGCATTAAAACGCGAGTTGCTCAGACTGAGCTTATCGGTGAATCATAAGCCGTAGAAAAAGTTGCGGAGCGATCAAGCAGCGGCGCCGGATCAGCGCCGGGCCGCGCCTGCATTATCGCACTCATACCTGGGTGTGCTGATACAAATCTTGCATGTTCAACTTTCTCAATTTAGGCGCCTTAAATGATGCCACCAGCACGACCAATAATGTCATGCATCCTCCAAACACCACAGATGGTACCAGCCCCAGCAGCTTGCATGCGACGCCTGACTCGAACTCGCCGATTTCGTTCGACGAGCCGATGAATATGTTGTTAACCGCTGCGACCCTGCCTTTCATATCATCCGGAGTGAGCAACTGATAAATCGTCGAGCGAAGATAGACGCTCACGCCATCGAGGATTCCGCTCAGCGTCAGTAACGCCAGCGAAAGATAAAAGTTGGTCGAAAGCCCGAAGGCGATCATGCACAACCCGAAGCCGGCCACCACGGCAAGAAAAATTCTGCCGGCGTTATTTGTTATTGGGTGATGAGTGAGAAGCATGGCAATCAGGAAGGCGCCTAAAGATGGTGCCGCTCGCAGCATTCCCAACTGCTCGGGTCCGAGATGGAAAATCTCGGAGGTGAAGATCGGCAGGAGTGCGACGGCGCCGCCGAACAGCACGGCGAAAAGATCCATTGCCATGGCGCCCAAAATGATCTGATTGGAGAAAACAAAAGCAAGCCCTTCCTTTATATTGGCTATGGCGCCAGCCGGCTCTTTCAAGAGAGCAGCCGTTCGCTCATCACTCTCGCCAATAGATGAGGAAAGTCCACTCCGAGGCGCCGGGGTGGATTTGATCAGAAAGAAGCATACGCTCGCCATAGCCAGCAAAGCCGTGGCAAAAACGTATGTATAACCGGCGCCATAATATAGATAAAGAAAGCCGCCGAGCATCGGGCCGGCGACTGCCGACCCCTGCCAGGTTATGCTGTTCCAGGCGGCGGCATTGGCATAGAGGTCGCGCGGCACAATCTCTGAAATCATGCCGAATATCGGCGGTCCGTAAAAGCCGCGAGCCAGTCCGGACAGCCCAATCAATACGAAAATTAAAGGCACAAGAATAGAGGCGTCGTGTATTGCCAGCGTGCAGCCAGCCAGTGAGCCGATCGCAACCAGCAAACTGATCACCGAACATAGCGCTACCAGACGACGATTTGCTACATCGGCCACATGACCGGCATAAAGTGAAACCGCAATTGCAGGAATCGCGACCGAGAGTCCAATCATTCCCAGAGCCAGCGCACTTTTTGTCAGCTCATAAATTTGCCAACCCACGGTTATAGCCTGAATCTGCACCGAGATGGTGACAAACAGGCGCCCGAGGAGAAGCAAACGGAAACCGCCAATCTTAATAGCCGCATATGGGCTGATCGATGGTTGATCGCTTTTGTTATCTTCAGACATCCTGGTTCAAAACTACCACAAGCAGGCGTTTAATTCAGCATTTGCAAAGAGAAGTTCCGCCGGCCGGCATCAACGGGGTGTTCCTAAGATTCAGTGAAAACCCTGAGGCGAGCGCTGACATCCGCGCTCTACACTGAATGAATGATTTGCCTGATCGGTATTGATAGTCGGATGCGGTTCTATCGGTGGTGCACACCGATCGGTCAGCTTCATCTGCATTAGCATCCGTATTGCAGCAGCTCAGTCGGAGGATCAATTATGTTCACACATCGCCGGGCTTCTACAGCCCGACATCAGCTGCTTGCGTCGCTGGTGTTAGGCTCCTTTCTCTTGATCAATAACAGCAGTCCTGTATTTGCTGAAAAGGAAAATCAAGGGCAGGCTGCTTCGCCGCTCAACTCCATGCGGGTAAGCGGTCCATACAAGAGCGGCAATCTTGCCGTATATCTCATTCATGGAAAGGATACGGCGCCGAATCAAAAACTGATCACGCTCAGTGAGGGGCTCAGTAAAAAGTCGGTGGTCGTTCACGAGACCAGCAACGTCAATGAATTGACTGTCGAAAACCTGGGTGAGGAAGCAGTTTTCATCCAATCAGGAGATATAGTCAAAGGCGGTCAGCAAGATCGAACGTTGCAATATGACATGGTCCTCAAACCAAAATCAGGAAAGGTGGCAATCAAATCGTTTTGCGTCGAGAGCGGACGATGGACGCAACGAGGACAAGAAAGCCCAGCTCATTTCGGGTCCTCACCAAATATGGTATCAAGCAAATCACTGAAGATAGCGGCAAAAGGTTATGCCAATCAGGGCAAAGTCTGGCAGGAAGTCAGCAACCTTCAGCAGAAGTATAAGCAGGAACAAGTGAAAAAGAGGCTCGATGGTGCCCTGGCCGCGCCGGCATCGCCAACCAGTCTCGAACTCACCCTCGAGTCGGAGCCGGTCAAGAAATTGAGCGAGAAGTACGTGAAAGACATCTCACCAATCTGCGCCGGCAATAAAGATGCCATCGGATATGCCTTTGCAATCAATGGCAAAATCAACAGCGCCGACGTTTACGCCTCGCACGATCTTTTTCAAAGACTTTGGCCCAAGCTCGTCAGTGCCACTGCGCAGGAGGCGGCCTCAGAAGGAGGCGACGATAAGGCACCGGAAGCACCCGCACCAGATGCGGTGAAAAAGTATCTTGCTGAGGCAAGCGCCGGCAAAGAGACAAAAGAGGAAGGTCCTGGAAAAACAATATCGCTAAAAAGAGAATCTGGAAAAACGTACTTCTTTCAGAGTCGCGCTCAGATGCAGATAAACGGCGCCCCTGATGTCTGGGTGCACATGAATTATCTGAGCAAGTAATCTTGCTCCACCTAAATTGCCGGAGGCAAACGTCATAGTCTATTATTGACGTTTGCCCGTGCATGAGTAATGAGCCTTGATCGATCGATACAAACTGTTGGTTTTCTTATCCGCTGTCTATATGAACCTGACTTTACCCGCCCAAGCTGCCAGACAAGAAGAATGGCTGCCCGTGCGCTTCTCAGAAGGTCTTGTTTGTGCTCCTAAGCTAACGCCGGTTCGAAAATTCGGTTATGTCGACAAAGAGGGCAAACTGGTTATCCCTCAGTCGTTCGATGCCGCCCGACCATTTTCCGAGGGGCTCGCGGCTATTCGCGTGCAGGGCAAATGGGGTTTTATAAATGCCAAAGGCGATTTCATCATCAAGCCGCAGTTCGACAGGCTGAGGGTGCTTGATTATCCCGAAGACGATCCGATTGATTTTTCTGAGGGTCTGGCTGTGGTATCGCTCAAAGACAGGGTTGGCTTCATCGACAAAAAAGGCAATTTTGCGATCGAGCCGAAATTTTACAGCGCCTCGAAGTTTCGCGATGGATTGGCCGCCGTTCAAACATGGCGCGGCTGGGGCTATATAGACAAGACAGGACGATATGTTATTGAGCCGAAGTTTGCCGATGCGCGATCCTTTTCAGAGGGTCTGGCTGCAGTTGCAGAAGGAAAACCGTTCGGCCCTCAAAAATGGGGCTACATCGACAAGTCCGGCAAATATGTCTTGCCGGCTCAATTCGATTGCGCTTTGAATTTTCATGAGGGTATGGCGCTGGTTTTAACTCTTTCAGACGGCGCTTACAAAGGCAGTTACATCACCCGTAGTGGTAAGCCGCTTAGCGATCAGAATTGCCACGGCGGTGATGACTTCTCAGAAGGGCTGGCGCCTGTGCCTTTGAAGCAGTTCACATATGGATTTATCGACCGAAACGGCAAGACGGCCATTCCAGCACAGTTCGAGCGAGCGCGACCGTTTTGCGAAGGGTTTTCGGTCGTGCAATTCAGCAATTCGGAATGGGGGTTGATTGATAAAAACGGCAAGACCGTTTTGCACCGGAGCACGGCTGATTAGCTACATGGCTGAATGGGACCTGCCAAATTCGCGCAATTAAACAGCTTTTTACCTGCCTTTATCTCAGAAGAACAGGCGCTTTTCAAAGCTTTGTCATGGCTGTGCTATGTTGAGGAACAGCGGTGTGAAAGGCACGTCTTGGGTTTGCAGAGGCAAACCGGCCACGATCTCAATCTGATGGCTAAGGCACAACCGGGTCCGACTTGATATGAATCAGCCACGACGATCTTCAATAATAAAACGATCGCTCATTATTGGCGCTGTTTCCTTAGCCGCACTCGCCTCGGTAGTGGTTGGCAAAACCGCCACGCACACTTCATTCGTTAAGCTGCCCACCTTAGCCGAACAGAGAGCCGGAGTACAGATCTACGATCGAGCGGACAAACTTGTTTGTGTCGCTCAGCAAAACGGCGATCGCAAACCGATTCCTCTCAGTCAGATGTCACCATTCATCCGCCAGGCTGTCATCGCTATCGAGGATCATAATTTCTACCACCACATGGGCGTCGATCCATTCGGAATTGCCCGCGCCTTGTATGTGAATGCAAAGGCGCATCAGATGGTCGAAGGCGGCAGTACAATCACGCAGCAGTTGATCAAAACCATGTACTTCGGATACGAAGACAAAAGTGCTCGGCGAAAATTACTCGAGATGTTCATGGCTCTCGATATCGAAACCTGTTATTCCAAAGACAAAATTCTCGAGACTTATTTGAACCAGGTTTACTTTGGTCGCGGCGCTTACGGCATCGAGCGAGCAGCCGAGCTTTATTTCAACAAGCCGGCGAGCAAACTTACTCTTTCAGAATCAGCCTATCTGGCGGCTCTCATCAAGGCGCCCTCCGAACTGAGCTCACCGGCTAATGAAAAACGGGCCCGAGCAAGGCAGCAGGAAGTGCTCAACAACATGGTGGAATGCGGCTTCATCACCACCGAGAAAGCGGCAATGGCGAAGGACGACAGACTGAACTTCAGAGCCGGACAGCATAGCCTCGTCTATCCATATTACATCAGCTACGTGCTCAATCTTATCAAACAAGACATCGGCGAAGAGCGGCTCTGGAAAGAGCCCGTCAAAGTATACACCAACCTTGATACCAGAGGGCAGGCAGCCGCCCAGAAAGCTCTCGATGAAGGAGTGCTCAAATCGCAGCGATGGGGCATCAATCAAGGAGCGCTCGTTTCCATTAATGTTGCCGATGGAACGGTGATTGCTATGGTCGGCGGTGTCGGATCTTATGAAAGGCATCAATGGAATAGAGCGCTCTACCCGCACACCGCCGGCTCTGCTTTTAAACCATTTGTTTATCTTGCCGGGCTGATCAAGGGAGTAATCGGGCCGGATACCATGCTTGAGGATCAGCCGGTCGCCGTCCCGATTTCCAACGGACGATACTACACGCCCAAGAATTACGACGGCAGTTATATGGGAGCGATGACCATACGCCAGGCTATTGCCCTATCGCGCAACGTCTGCGCCGTCGAAGTCGGTCAATACGCGGGCATGGGCACCGTAATTGATACCGCGCGACAAGCAGGCATTACCAGCAAGATGGATCCATTCCCATCTCTTGCCCTTGGCACATGCGCCATATCGCCGTTGGAAATGGCGACGGCTTATGGAACCCTGGCGCGCGGTGGCGAATATATCGAACCGCAATTCATCCGGCACATCAATGGTGCGGACGGCAAACCGATCAAAAGCTTCGAGAGCTTTCACGACTATCGCCTCCCGGCTCAACATGTCTATCAAATCGTGGATTGCATGCAAGACGTGGTCAAGTCCGGAACCGGACGCAAAGCTTTCTTGAGCGACGTTCCCGTGGCCGGGAAGACGGGCACTGCTGATGAGTCCAAGGATGTCTGGTTCGCCGGCTTTACACCCGATGTCGTTACTGCCGTATGGGCTGGCAATGACGACAATCATCCCATTCACAGGAAGGGCATCACAGGTGGTACCGTGGCGGCTGGAATCTGGTCCGGGTACATGCTCAACTACTACAAAACCCACGAGAAACCAAAAATAGCTTTTGTTCAGCCGCAGGAGCCATTGGCAAGAAGCGGGCAATTTTATACTTTCTTTCCTCAACCAATCGGACAAGCAGCTGCTCACCTGGGACGCTTCCTCGACTCCGAGGCGCAGAAGATAACCTCCGGAATCGCGCCAATCGCAGGCCAGTCTGACTCGTTTCAGTCTCATCGAACAGCCAGACAAAGAGCCGAACAGTCAGAAGAACAGCACAAAACGGCCTCAACAGAATCAAATTCTCACAAAGGCGGGTTTTTGCACAGATTGGCGAATAAGTTGAAACACCTGTTCTAAGAGCCTGTGATGGTTCGCCCAGGCGAAAGTGAATTCCTTAATATTAAGCGGTGAAGTGCCATTTGTTGCTGGCCGTCGATACTTACGCTAAAGTCATTGAGACGGCAGGCAACGACGCTCGGCTTAATACGTTGCAAAAATCACGGCTTCCCTTATGCTCAGACTCGATCGCATCAGCAAAATCTATCCCAACGGCGAACCGATTATCGACGCGAGCTGGGAAGTTCAGCCTGGCGACCGGGTCGGTCTGGTAGGCGCCAATGGCTCGGGGAAAACCACCCAGTTCAAAATCATACTGGAGGAGGTCGAGCCCACATCCGGTGAGGTCTTCAAACCATCCGGTTCCCGAATTGCCTACCTCGCTCAGGAATTCGATCTGCTCCCCAGCAATACCGTTCGCCAGGAGCTGTTTGAGGCCTTTACAGAAGTGGCCGCTATCCAGAGGTCGCTTTTGCAAGTGCAGCATGACTTGCAGAGCGCCGCTGAGCATGATTTGCCCGGCTTGTTGAGACAGCTCGATAGTTTGCAGCGGCAGTTCGAGCACCACGACGGTTATGCGCTCGAGAAGCATGTAGATAAGATTCTCAGTGAAATCGGTTTTGAGAAAACCGACGCGGAGCGCACGATTTCCTCCCTGAGTGGCGGTTGGCAGATGCGAGTCGGATTCGGCAAAGTCATGTTGCGCCAACCTGATCTTCTTCTTCTGGATGAGCCGACCAACCACATCGATCTCGAGACGATCGAATGGTTCGAGCAGTACTTGCGCTGCCTCACCATACCTATGGTTATCGTCTCTCACGATCGGCGTTTTCTCGATCGTACCTGCACAAAAATCGTCGAGATGGAACGTGGAATCGCGACGACCTATCTAGGCAATTACTCCGCCTACATTGCCAGAAAGGAAGAAGACAAAACTGCACAGCTGGCTGCTTTCGAGCGGCAGCAGAAGGATCTGGAGCGCCAGCAGGTTTTCATCGAGCGCTTCCGAGCCAGCGCCACACGCAGCACACAAGCAAAAAGTCGCGAAAAACAGTTGGATAAAGTCGAGTTGATCGAAGCACCGGAGAGCGGACCTCGAACGCTTGTCTTTCGCTTTCCGGCTGCGCCTCGCTCAGGCAAAGAAGTGGCTTCGATCAAGCGATTGACTCATGGCTATGGCGAGAACATCATTTTTCTGGATGCGAATCTCGAGATTGCACGCGGCGATCGCATTGCCCTTCTGGGTCCGAACGGATCGGGCAAATCGACGCTTCTGAGATTGCTTGCCTCTCTGGAGGAGCCCATGGACGGCACAGTGCAACTGGGCGAGCACAACATCATCCCGGCTTACTTCGCTCAGAATCAGGCAGAGGCTCTCGATCCGGACAAGACGGTCCTCGCCACTATTGCCGATCAGGTGCATAACTGGAAAGACTCCGAAATAAGAGGCTTGCTCGGTCGTTTTCTTTTCAGTGATGATACGGTGTTTAAGCGGGTTCGAGAACTGAGCGGCGGCGAGAAGGCCCGCCTGGCTCTGGCCAGAATTCTCACGCGTCCGGCAAACTTCCTTATCCTTGATGAGCCCACCAACCATCTCGATATCCCGGCCAAGGAAACCCTGGAATCGGCATTGAGAAACTTCGAGGGCACCATAATTGTTGTCTCGCATGATCGATATTTCATATCGCAAGTAGCCAACAAAATAGTAGAAATAAAGGATGGTTCCTTAAATGCATTCAGCGGCGGTTACGACTATTACCTGGCTCGCACTAACGAAGCGAAAGCGCGGGCGCTGAGAGAGGCGCAGGAGAGAGAACGGCAGGCTAAACTAGCCGAAAAACGAGCCAAACAAAAGGCAAAAGAAAAGGCAAAAAGGGAAGCAAAGGCAGCTAACAGCGAATCATGAACCAGTCCATCTCAGCTCAAGGTATAAACGAAGCACAGTCGGCTCAACCATTGCAGTCACCACTCTTGATGGCAATGGAAAATCCGGTGTTGCACGAGTTCATCGCCTGCCTGGCAGAAAAGCGGGCCGAACAAGAGGCTCACCCACGAGAGCACATCAGCATCGAACTTTCGCGCGATCTGATTATTAAGGTCCGTGAGGCATTTCGCACCAGCATTCTTGATGGAGAATGGCATTTGCACAGCCTCGGCCATCTTCTCTCGACCATTCTTCTCGAGGGTGAATTCGAATTGCATTCCAATGTCATCGGCGTTCTGCCCGGTGAGGAAGCAAGGCCATTTCTGATCCGCGAAAAAATCAATCGTGATATGTTGTTCTCGGTGACCGACATCGACCTGGGCAATCTGATGCTCGACAACTTTCGCTACAACCAGAGCGGCCAGTGGGTGCCCCTGACCTTATCGGCGAACTTTGTAGAATATGTTCCCATGTCGCGCCCCGCCAGTGGTGTCAATCGCCTGACCAGCCGCGTCAAAGCCGAAGAAGAGCTCTGGAACAAAGTCACCGATGAAATCTTCGGTCTCGATGAGTTGGTTACTCGCGACAAGCATTTGCGCAAATACAGCAAATTCATCAAAGATATCTTCGGCATAAAAATCGTCTGCGAGGACGAAGCAACTTGTCTTCGCGTTCACAAGCAACTCGAGGAGATGACGGTCACGCCCGCCGATGTAGCCAAAATGCAAGCGCTCTGCCATGTCTCAGTGCCATATGAACATGATGAGCCAGACAAACTTCTCGAGTTTATTGAAACGAAAGATTATTTGACGTGCGATCCCTCGAAGATGAAGAAGACCGGCTGGAAAGCCTTGAAGAGTGTCGCGAAGTGGCGGGGTCGATTATTCGAGATTCAAGTGCAGCCGCTCGGGAACTATTATCTCGAGCTCGATCACATGTCCGGACCATCGCATCGATCCTTTAAAATTCAACGCGACAAATTGAGGGATGAAATATCAAAGCGGTTTCCGCTCTACGGCTTCTACCGCAACTTGCTCCAGATGCTTTTCATGGATACTGACGCTTCCTTTGAATTAGAAAACACGTCTGTGTTGCTCAAGTAATCTCAGCGAGTAAACGATTCTTCCTCGGCTTTGTCGAAGAACGCTTCGTCCGACTGAAATGAATCCTGCAATGCTTTGCCTATGTCGCCTGGGTTTGCTCGAGCCGCACCTGCCATGCTCTTCATTAGTTGTAGACCTTCCTGAGTCCGTCCGCTTTGCATATAGAGCGAACCAAGCATCCCGATGGCAAAATTTTTCTGCATGGTGCCGATTGGACCGCCGACCTTGTCAGCTAAGGATGCCATTCGCTTCGCCGCTTCCTCAGCCTTGCCGTTCTCTTTGGAGGCCATGCAGGCCGAGACCAGGTGTTGCAGGGCACGCAGTTGCACGGTATCGGGAGCATTTTGGTGCTGCTCGATCTCCACAACTTTCGAGTACAAACGCGCAGCCTCCGCGCTATGTTTGTTGCTCAACTCAGATGAGGCGATCCGGCTTAGATTGCGAGCGGCGCCCAGAGTATTGTCTGAGCCGTTTTGCCCACGTAGATCCATAGCTCGTTTGTACAGAGCGGCGGCCTCGTCGCGCTGCATGTTGTATGAATAAGCATCGCCGAGATGCACAAGAGCATAAGGCAGGCGACCATCCTTAGCAGCGGATTTTTCGGCCTCGGCGGCAACAAGCTTCCAGCACGAAAGGGAACGATCGCGATCCTTGGCTTGGTTTGCCGCTTTAGCATCCTCGAGAAGCTTTAGAAAAAGGGCGGCCTTGTTGCTGTCCGCCTTCTTGCCGCCGCTCGATGCCGAGCCCTGAGCAGCAACTGAACTTGTCACTTTGGCCAGCGAAATCCTCTCTTGCAGCTTATTTGCCTCATCCTTTCTTCCCAGTTGGTTGAGGACCTCTGCGTAGCATTTGCAAGTGTCGAGCAGATCGGGATCGGTGGCTGGAAGTTTAGCGGTACGCAAATCGAGCGCCTTTTTGAAGGCGTCATCAGCCAGGCCGAAAGATCCGCGTGCGGACTCGCGGTTGGCAATCGCCTGATAACAGACAGCCATCTCGAGAGGGTATTTCTCATCAGACTGACCGAGAATGCTCATCGCTCGCTCGACAGTGTCGGCAGAATCAGCGATCTCACCTTGCCTCGCTTTCAAGTCTGCCACCGCCGCCAGTGCCCGGGCATAGGGCGCCGATTTCTCACCGTAAACATTTTTGGCCAGCTCGAGCGTTTGCCGGCGCAACGGCTCTTCATCTTTCAGCTTATCATTCTGCGCAGCCAGACAATTAGACAGGGCCGTAAGGCAAACAATCTTCGCCCCGTCATCCTTGCTCGCGCCTGCTGCCACGACTGCTGAGCGATACTTCTCCTCGGCTCGAGCCATATCACCCTCGAGATAGGCTGCCTCAGCGGATTTTTTCAGCGCCACCCACTCTGCCTTGCCTGCTGCTTGTCCCTTGGACGCCTGAACTTTCGAGGCAGGGACGGCAGTGGGACTCGCTTCTGCTGCGCGGCAAATTAGCATGATCGCAAGGACTGTGCCAAAAATGCTTTTTGAACTCAATTTAAATTTTCTCCGACCCCACTCATCCGTGCGCACTATTTTAGCGTGCCTGAGCTCGAGCTTTGAGTGCCGTGATCGGATGGCTTTGCATCAGTTGCTTTTGGTTCGGTGCGGTAGTTGCGAATATAAAGATTGGTCCCCTCGGGAACCAGGTGGGTGCCTTTGTGCGCCTGATCATGGAGTTGCTCCTCGAGATTGCGGGCGCTCATTTTCAACTCCTCAGCCTGACGATGAGCCATTTCGGCGCGATTGGCATGCTGGCGGTCGTACAGATCTTTCAAGCTGCTTAGAGTTGCCTGAGCATCAGCAGGAATAGGCATCCGATGCACTCCACCTCGGCGCGAGTAGTATGTGTATTGGTTCTGAAGATCCGTCTTGGCGCGAGACAAGTAATCTTGTTGCCGCCTCTGTTCCTCGGCGAGCAAAGCCTCGTTGGCCTTAGACTGTATTTCGCTCATCGACTCAGCCTGGTGCCGCAGTTGGCTCACTGATTGACCAACCATAACATCATGCGCGGATGGCGGCGGCGGCATGGGTTTCTCCGCCGTCCGGCCGATTACATCCAGCGGTGGACGCGGCGGACGAGACTCATCGGCACCCAGGATGAACAATGCCTCTTTTGAGTATCTTCCGACATCATTCTCGGGATCAAGAGCATAAGCGATTCTGAACTCCCGAATGGCTGCATCCGTTTGATGCAAATGCAGGTGTGAATTAGCCATGTAGTAGTGGAGCACCGGATTGTTGAAGTCGGTAGTCAGAGCCGAACCCAGATGAATTATGGCTTTCTTGTAATTTCCGGCGTTGTAAGCTTGTATGCCGGTCTTCATACCGGGGCGGTCCGGCATCGGCTGCGATGGCATCATCTGGCCGGCGCTTGTGTCGTTGGATATGGTGCCCGAGTAAGCCTGATTGTTGTCTGCCCAGGCAGCCGCACCATATATGGTGAGAAGTGCGAACGCCAGGCATGCTCCAAGCGATGCTGGATCACATAACCTATTGTTCGCTCTTTGCATAAATTTGTCCATAATATCCTCAAAACTATGCCATTTGAAATTGCTTAACCGCCACCAAGTCCGGCACCACGCCCACCGCCACCAGCTGCGCCACCACCTGCGCCACCACCGCCGCCGGCACCAGGCTGCTCGGCGAAGAAGACCTCGGTAAGCCGATTTACATATAGTTGCCCCAGGCATTGATCCATACCGGTGCCGGGGACCCATGTCAATGTACCGCTGATTTCCGTATGATGCGGCAGTGTAGGCGGATTGCCGGGGTAAACATAATCCCAGGCCGTATTTGGTTGATCTCTCACTAAATTCTCCTTCACTACCATAGCCGGTGGCGAACCTTCAGCTTGAGCAGCTTGCACCAACCATTGTGGTATCTTTTGCGAAGTGGCAGGGGCCATGTCTATGACCGGATTTGTGTAGTCCGGCGTTGAGTAGCGCGGGAAGATGTAATACGTGCTTTGATTTGGATCGGGCGTTTGTTTTTGCAAAAGACCTATTAATTGTGGAAGCGTATAATTCGGATCGATTTCCTGGATCCGCTGCAGCAATTTTTGCAGGGCCGGCAAATGATTGCCGGGAAGCAGATTTATGACCGTATAAATATTGGCGGCGGCAAATTCGTTGCCCAGCGAAGCCCAACCGTTCAAGAATTTTCCTTGATCCTGACCAAGCTGTAACTTGTAGTCTTGCGCCAGGGTGTACGGTTGGGGGCGATAACCGTACGGCATGTTTTTCTTGAATGGCTTGCCCTCGACATAGACGTTGCACATATTGCCGAAGTTAATCGTGACAAAAGATAATGGAATGGTCATCTGATAGACGCGCATCGGGTTGGCTACAGCGCTGGCAACCGAACCAATCGCGCCTTGTGCACCATAGGCAGTGCCCTGACCCTGGAATGCGTTCGGCACCGCCAGGTCGGCTCCGCCGATGGAACTGCGGTTTGCATTGAAATAATTGTCGGAGATGAGATGAGGCATTTCGTTCACCCTGAATGTGGTGAAGCAAAACTCGTGACTGTTGCAAACGAATGGATTGTAGCCTTGCACGTAAAACTGCTTGCCGTACTGAAGCCCTTTAATCTGAACATTCCTGGGAATCTGCACTGGATTGTAAGCCAGGTTGGCCTCGGCGCCTCGGTCCACCATGGCTGTAGGATAGTATGATTCCTGATCGTGTTGAACAACCGTGCCGCGGCCCAGCATGAATGCTTCGCGTCTGTCGGCTAAATTCCCGAAGAATTGATCGAGCGCCACCTTGTTCGTCAACCTCGAGTAAAGAGCAGCGTTGGTTCTCTGCGCCAGTCCATAGGCAAGATCGCCATTGCCACTAGCCTTTCCGGTAATCTGACCGGTATTCTTCATCTCCTCGACATTGGCATTGATAAGGTAAGCTTTGCCCCAGACGCGATTGATCGTGCTTATGCCCACGGTTCCGGATGAATCGGCGCAATCTCGGAACTGGGGAGGGGCCGGTACCTTGAGCACAACCACACTTTTGGCCACGTTCAAAACAGAGGCATCGACGGCGTTGCGCACTTCCCGGGAGCCGCCGGTCAACATCATGTATTGGAAGCCGAGATAGGCAAGATAAGCAAGGATGACGGCAATAAGCAGGATGAGAAAGATAGAGGCACCCTGGCTGTTGCGGCGCGGTCGTTTGCTCATTGATTTCACTATTGAGTTTCTCATCGCGGCGCGGGAAAAGATACAATCGGCTGAATGGCGGAGGCAGTGCATGTCACTTCCGAGAAGCCGGGAAAGGGCACTGGGAGCTTAACCTGCATTGCGGTCACGACCTGAACGTTTCCGTGGGCAACATCAAAATCAACATCGCTGATGGTCAAATTTTGCATTACCGGAGTGGAGGTGAAATCGGCCAGAGCCATCTCCGCCGCCTTCTCGGCGCTCTTCTGATCGCCGGAGGTGGCTGCCGCGCGTGCCGCCATCTCGGACCATTGCTCGTTGTTCTGGCTGGCACTGAACAATGTGACGATATCAATCGCCACAAGCCCAATCGGAATGAGGATGATGAAGCCAATGGCCGTCTCAACAAGACTCAATCCTCGTCTGCTTCTCTTGCCTCGCGCCAACTGATCCAGCCTCCTTAGCGAGCGAAATTGTTGGGGTTTTCGAGAATCCGTTTATTCGTGATCGTCACCATCATTGGTGAGCCAAGACCGGGCACGCCGGTGAAAAACGGTATGCTCAGAAAAGGTTGAATCGTGCATGTAGTTGAAATAGTGACCATGAGCGGTCCTTGATTCTGGCTGTTGCGACCATAAGAAATATCGGTCACAGGCATCACCGGGGTGTTCGCAAAACCGCCGACGATGGTCGACTTCCAGTTATTCGGTATGTCCTGCTTGACCGGTCCGGTGTCAGATTCCGCCAACGAACGCGGTATTTTGGCGGCCTCACGCAGTTGCAAATCATTCAGCGCCACACAAGAGCAGTAGTTATAGCCGCATACGATCATGTCCAGGACCGGAAAGATCGCAAACAAGAAGAGGAAGAAGAATGCCGGTGCCAGTTCGCTCAATGTAGAGCCACTGTTGTCTCTAGTTCTCCGTAAGGATAGAAGCGTGACCTGCCGACGAGCTCGGATTCGAGCGCCTGCGCCTTTCCGCTCAGCCAAGGGAGCTGGCTCGAACCGGACAGAGCCGGCCCGGCTGAACTGCAAAAGTCCGCGACCTTCGAGCTTTATCATAGAAAGGGTACTCGCAATACCTATTGCCAATATACCACCCAAATATGATCATTAAATGATGGCGAGAAACAGACGGTAACGATGTCCTGCAGAAGCATCCAAAAGCCGCCTCTATACTGGTTTCAACCGAATTGATCAGCGGCCCTGCCAGGAATACAATGTTAAAAAGGTTCTACCGGCAGTACTCGAATGAGCCTGCCGGTAGACCGTGGGGTTAAACTATGGAGTGAGCTGGGATGGGACTAATCCCCAGCTGCAATGTCGTCTTTTGTTAGCATTTCGTCCATTTCGGGATCGTATTCAGCATGCAGAACAATGAGGTTGCTCCTCTCTTCAGAAAAACAACCGGGGCACTGCTCTATTTGAGCGATTGCCGAAAATACTTCTTCGCATTCCTGACATTGATAAATGATTGGACGTCTTCGTTGATTCCGTCTTACTTGAGCAACCATAGGACTCTCCTTGCACTCGAGGGGTGGAATTTCAAACTGTCGGAATCCGTAATCCTCACGGCCGTGCCAGCTTTTCCCTACTTAGCACGCTCGAGATCCTTTGGTGCCGTGGGCGCAACGCTTACCAGCCTCGCCTTGCTGATCACGCTCTGCCTGGCGCTCTGCACTCAGCCCGCCGTCGCAGGCTGCAAGCGCAAACGGGGCGACACTCGCGTTTCCGTTCCGATCTTTCTGGCCACCGATCGCGTCAGAATCATCGATTCACCATCGGCGACTTTGCCGGCCAGTCCTCTGGACGTGAACTTCGATTTCGGCAAACAAATTATCGAGCCGATCAACGCCATGACTTACGGATTGACCCGCGAGAGCAGCTATTGCAGCGTGTCTGACGATTTGCGCCCGTCGCTCGTTAAGAGCGGCTGGTACTTCTATCCTGCCGATGGTAAAGGCACCGCCAATGATGGCGCTCAGGTAGCCGAGGAGTTTCGGCCGAAGATATTTGAGGCGGGAGGATTCGATCAGTTTTGCAAAGAATTGAAAGCCGCCCTTGATGTGGCGGCGCGCCGCGAGATCGTCATTTACGTGCATGGTTGCTGCATCGACTATCGCGGCTCGGTTCGCCAGGCCGCCGACCTGGCAAGCAGTGTGAAGGCGCCGGTGGTGGCATACTCGTGGGGCTGCTCGAACGGCTACAGCGGCTCGACTCTAGCCTATCCCAGAACACAGGAACGCTTCAATAATTTCATGATCGACATGCTCAAGGCATTCCCAAACGAGCACATCACGCTGGTAGGCAGCAGCATCGGCAACAACATTTTAATCAACTTTTGCCTGCAACGCCGCCCTGTCGATTACGGCAGCCGTCAAATCAATGAGCTAATCTTGTCGAGAGCCGACATCGATGACATTGCATTCAAAAGCCAATTGGAGCACGTCCGGCAACATGCGAAAAAAATTATTCTCTATGTAGCGAAAAACGATTTTCAAATCAACCTTTCCGGCACTCTGCGCTGGTTTTTCTACCCGACTCAACATGGGGAGCGGGCCGGGCACTTGCGCGCCATGCTTTACACTGAGCCATCTTTGACAGTGCTCGATGTCTCACCGCTCAACCTCGGGCATCTGATACCATACGACAGCATCGATGACCTTCTGCAAAACGGAGGGCGCGTGCCGAAGGACTCGACTTCTTACCACTACGTTCATGAAAACAGCAATCTTTACCGGGTGAAGCCGCAACGAACCATGCGTGAGCGCACTGCCTCCAGGCTGGATCATGATTGAACGCCATCAGTAGCAGACTGTTTTTCTTCAGACTCCATTCTTTTTATGCAAAACACGAGCCCCACAGAAAACAAAAAGGACCTGTTCGTAATTGCATGTCTTTGTTGCCTGGCGTTGAGCGGTATGCTCATGGAGGTGACGCTGACCAAGTTCGTTTCATACAAGGTGTACCACCACTGTGTCTACGCCATCATCAGCACCGTTATCCTCAGCTCCGGATTGGCCGGAACGACCATATTCTTAAAGCCTGAACTCCTGGCAAAAGACGATGCCCGCTGCCGATCGCGCATGTCCGTGGTTTGCTTCTTATATGCGATCACTCTGCCACTGGCTACACTTCTCTTCGCCTGGTGCCCGATCGGTCCCTACAGCACGAATGTTGACCAGTGGGTCAGAATAGTGATTTTGCCGGTTTACTTCATCATCTTCGGCGTGCCCTTCTTTTTTGCCGGGCTGTCCATCAGCCACCTTTTTGCTACCGCCAGAGTATCAATCAGGCGCCTGTTCTTCTTCGATCTGGTGGCTGCCGCTCTGGGCGCGGCGCTCTGCCCGTTTTGCCTGGAGACTTTCGGAGGCTATGGTACGGTCGCCATCTCTGCGGTATTAGGGATGGTGGCATGCGTTTTATTTCGCAAGTTGTCGCAAGTAGCCGATGAGACGGCAGCCCAAGCAAAACAGGCAGGCGGAGCCTGGCTTGCTCAGTCGGGCAGCTTTGCAGTCATAATCCTCTTGACCCTCGCTTATCAGCCCTGGGCTCTTGCCCACCTGGGCTACGACATTCACAGCAGCAGAGAAGTCTTTCTCAAGGATCTTGTCCTGAAAGACTTCAATGGCGTCGATCAGGTCTACTGGAATGCCATCGCGCGCATCGACGTAAGCCATGAAGGGCACTCGGCCAATCAGCTCTTCACATACTCATTTGCAGAGCGCTTCAGGAGCCATATGCCGCGCGGCAAAATGGTGATGGTGGACGGCAGCGCGCCGACCAGGCAGTTTCGTATCGAAGGGACCATAAAGGACAATCCCTTTATCGGCACGTGCCTGTGGGCGACGCCTTATGTGGTCAGGCAGAAGCCCGATCCGGTGCTTGTCATCGCCGGTGGTGGCGGCTCCGATATACTGGCGGCTAAATATTACGGCATCCCGCGCCTGGATGTGGTTGAAATCAACCCGGCGACATTCAAGCATGTCCTCCAGGACGGCAAATCGGACGAGCGCAAGTACTACCAGGATGCGCTTCTGTCAGATGCGAATACGAAAGTGACTTTGTTCAATAAAGAAGGAAGGCACTTCTGCAGCACGCGACCGAACGGCTATTACGAAGTAATTCAAGCAAGCGCGGCCGACACTTGTACTGCCATCAGCAGCGGTGCTCTGGCCATGGCCGAAAACCATCTCTATACAATCGATGCGGTCCGCGATTTCATGCGGGTCCTCAAGCCCGACGGCGTCCTTTCGCTCAGCCACTGGCGCGCCGATCCGCCGACGACCTCGCTCCGCATGATTGCCACTTACCTGGGCTATCTTGACTCGGAGCATGTTCCTGATCCTTATAAATATGTCCTGGCAATTGGCGACGGTCAGTGGTGCGATCTGGTTCTGAAGCGCAGCCCGTTTACTCAAGAAGAGATGCAGCGCGTGCGCAAGTGGGCGGAGGAGACGGACAAAGCGGTTCTTCTCGATCCGCTCGCGGAGGGCGGCGCTCGCCGTTTCCCATCCGAGGTGATTTTTGACCGCATTGCCCGGGCGGCCAGTCCGGAGGAAAGAAGAAAGGTCGAGGATGCCTATGTCCTTGAAATTACGCCGGTAACCGACGACAAGCCCTTTTTCTACAACGGCACAAACTGGGCTCGCAATGATGCCCTTTACTGGCTCATGTTCATCTGCGCCGCCATAGTCGCTTCGCTCCTGGTCATTCTGCCGATTATAAAGCCGGACCGCCGGGCTCTGGCCAGTTCATTTCTCGGATCGGCCGTCATGTTCGCGCTGAGCGGCTTCGCCTTTCTTCTCTTTGAGCTGGCGATCATGCAAAAACTGACGGTTTTCGTGGGCGGCCCGATTTATGCAATGTGCGTCGTTCTAGTATCGGTTCTCTTTGGTTACGGTCTGGGCAGCCTGATTGCAGAGCGTTTGCCTCTTTCAAGGAAAACCTTCCTTATGCTCGCCATCGTTGTGCCACTGTTCATGGTGGCAGCATATTTTTGTCTGCCCGGCATCATATCCAGTTGCATGCCCCTGCCCATGCCCGTTCGCGTAACCACCGCCGTGGCTCTCACTATCGCTCTGTCGATGATCACCGGCATGCCGGTTCCAACCGCAATGGCAGCCGTGAGAGCAAAGGACGAATCGGCAATTGCCTGGATGTGGGGGATCAATTGCGCCTTCAACGGCATCGGCGCCATGTCCTTTGCGCTGCTCACCGCCCAGTGGGGCGTTCAAATCTGCTTTCTTCTGGTGGCTGCCATTTATCTGGTGGCAAACGTTCTGTTCTCGATCAACGGTCCGCTGCCAGCCACTCAAGATCAGAAAGCAACCGCGATTGCCCCTGGTGATCTGCAGGCCGAGAAAGGCAAAACGTAAAGCAATGGCTTAACCATTGCTCCACGCTTTTCTGGTTGTTCTCCGATTTTCAGCGTTTTTGGCGACTCAGAGATCCAGGCATTAGTTCAGAATCAGCTTCTTAGTATGTTTCCTTCAAAGTATTCTAGAGCGAGACGCTGATATTGCTGATTATGACTTTATGGTTGCTCGTTCCAAACGCTCCAGTGTCTGGCGGGCGCGATCTGCTACATACGGATTGTCATCGAAAAGCAGAAACGACAGCGTTGATCTTGGAGCCCGCGGATTCTCAGCCACGGCATACCGAACATCGGGATGCTCGTCGTGAGCCAGTTCGGCGAATGCATGCTCGCCGACATTCGGATTCTCCATGACGCTTGCTCGGACTTCCGATGATCCATCTCTCCTGATCGCCTCGAGTAGATCTGATGGAGTAGCCGGATTTTCAGCGACTCTAATACGAATCTTCTCATCAGCGCTTTGAGCCAGCCTCGCAAGTAAGGAAGCTGGTGTATTAGGGTTACCTGCAACGCAATATAGTGAGGTTACGTTGCTTTTGGCTCCAATAGTGAAGTGTGATAGTTGATGTAGTGGCATCAGCACCTTCCCCCTGTTCAGATTTTTTTGAGATGGCCCCAACACAATCTGCTTATATGCGCTAGGTTGGCATTTTTGACAGGTTTCCAAGAGGAAGTTTGAAATCTTGGTGCAAACTTGCAGATTTAATCTTTAAATCGAGAGCTCAGAAACAAGGGCTTCGTCCAGATCGAGGCTGGCGGCCTGCGTATCTGTGCAAAGCGAAACCAGCTCGCTCAGTCCAGATGGCAGATCGGCGCGACAGTCAATCAAGCTGAGTTTGGTGACTGGCGGCGGATCCTCACCGACGAGCAGAAAGTAAATCGTGGCTCCAAATGCGTACCAATCGTTTCTTTCAAGCACTCGACCACGAAATTGATCGACGGACATGTAGTTCGGCTTGCCTACAGCCTCTCCATTAGTCAGGCATCCCTCCTCCCTGGCAGTCGGGCAAGGACGCTCACGCTCCAGCTCGAGCACAAACGGCCGCTGTTTGGCTTGCGGCCGCCCCTCAGCTGTTTGAGAAACTTTCTTTTCGCGCTGGGTGGCGATGCTGAAATCAATCAGCTTTATAGAGCCGTCTTTCTGGAGCATGACGTTGTCCGGCGTGATATCTCTGTGGATAATCGGTGGATCTTGAGCATGCAGATGAAATATTATGCCGCTCAATTGCCTGGCAATGCCAAGGACATCATCCACAGGAAGAGGACCCTGAGCTTGAACAATTGCTCTCAGCGACAGACCGTCAATCTGCTCCAGGACCAGGTAGGCTTTGCCGTTCTCAACGAACATATCGAGCAGCTTGATTATGCCCGGATGCTGCAAGCGCTGGAGAATAAGGCTTTCCATCTCGAACTCACGAATGCTATTCATAGCACCATTGGTGGAACCATAAAACGGAATATACTCTTTGAGAACAACCTGTTTGAGCGGCTTTCCATTGCTTTCCCGGCTGCATGGCGAGTCGATATTCGCATCTGAAAAGTCCTCGGCCAGATACAAGTTCGCCTGACCGCCGGTGGCCAATTTTTTCAAGATTTTCAAACGCCCGTCTTGCAGGAGCTGCCCGACTTGCAAATTTTCTTCTCTTGATTGCTGCCGGCAACTCTGCATCAAATCAAGCCATATTTCAGTAAATTGAAGATCGCGATTAGCGACTGTAGCTCCGAGCAAATCCTCAGTGACAGACCTGGTCACCACAACTGAGTGCAAGTGTTTACGAATCATTTGCAGCAGTTTGAGTTTTGCATCTTGGCTCAGTCCACCGGAGAAAACAAAACAAATGACGCGCACGCGTTTCGTCCTATCAGTGCTAAGAAAGTTGATGTTACTGACGCGTCCGAGCGAGGACACACGTGCCAATTTGCCTTTATAGAAACTCTGGCAGTATTTGAAGGAATGATTCTTCTCCAGAAATTCCAGGCTCTCACCGGCAGTGACTGCCTCCACTTTATGCCAGGGAACCAATGATGTCGGCTGACGGGAAAGGCGCAGGAGCAGTTTGACGATAAGGTTGTTCGTCCTCCAGTAGAAACCCTCATCGCAAAGCACGAAGGATGCATTCATGAATTGAAGGTTGCGCGATGCCAGATTGACCAAAAGAAGAATGGCAACCGGCGGTATCACTGCGGCAATGCTGAAGACATAGAGAATCTTGAACAGACTGCCGCTCGAATGGAGGACGGTCTGGACAGCACACTGGTCGGCGATCAAGCTGGCTGCCAGTGCCGGCAGACCGCTCAGGACAATCGCCGCAATCGCGATCATGGCAATCATGCCGCTGCGGCCGAGTCTATTGATTTCGCAACTTGAGAGGTTTTCCTGCTTGAGCTCAACTAATTCGCCTGGCATGTAAATCTCCTACTTTCAAACTCAATTTGATCATTAATGATGAAACCGGCTCGTTAAGCCATTCCAGCTCGGGTTTGCTCAAGCGCGCATGCAAATCTTGCAACTTCTGTTTGACGTCCGAAACGGATGAAGGTCGATCGCACTCATCAAAAGATGTCATTGAAAAAATCAAATCGTCCAGTTCGGCATCAACCTCATTGATGAGCGCCGGTCGGCATGCCATCAGGGCCAGCGGATCTCTGGCGGTAAGCAAGAAGTACATGGTGGCACCCAGGCTGTATAGATCGCTGCGCACGCCGGCCTTGCCGCGCAGCTGCTCCGGCGCCATAAAGGCTTGTTTGCCGATCATGGTTCCGGTGGCGTTTTGCACGAACTGCTTCGAAGCACCAAAATCAATCAAATGAATGTTGCCACCATCGGCAATGACAAGATTATCCGGGGAAATATCCCTGTGGATGATTGGTGGTGATTGAGAGTGCAGATATTCCAGAATTGAGCAGACCTGCAGAGTATATTCAATGACGATCATCTGATGAATAGGTCCGTTCAGCTCCGCCTGCTGTCTCAAATCTCGTCCTGCTATGTACTGCAGAATGAGATAGCTTCGTCCGTTCTCCACAAAATGATCGACCACGGAAGCGATGCGCTCGTGAGACAGCCCGGCAAGAATTCGCGATTCGCGCTCCAACGCTTGAGCGGCACGGATGTGTTCTTCGCTATCCTGGCTCAAGAATGATTCGCGCACGACCACCAACTCATTCTTGAAGCGTCCCAGATAGGTAGCCGACCAACCCTGACCGGCAAGTTGCCGCACAATCTCGAGTCGCTCCTGAGCAAGTTTCTGTCCCTCGGACAATGGCGTAAACACAGTCGATTTTCGCTTAGAGCCCAGAGCATCCTCCCAGAAAAGCGTATAAGATTGCCGGGCGCAGTGCCTCGCGTCCTTCAGCTGGCTTCTCAATTCAGGATCTACCTGGCATGCGGGCGCAAGCTCCTCGACAGCTTGCAGCAAAAGCGTTTTGTTCTCAGCAGAAATCTGATCGTGTCCGATGCGCACTTTCCTGCCGGGAAACTCGATGATGATATCCTCAGTCTTATCCTCTGCTATGGAGACAGCAATCACATTTCTCCAAAGATAGGTGCGCGTCAAGGAGAAAAGGTAAAGGAATCTCCAACCGTGCAACAGTCGAGTCGGGGTAATAATCAACCGTTTAACCAGCAAATCATCGATACCTATACAAACGAGCAGCAGGGTCGTGGGTATGGCCATAAGCAGACTGCCGATGAAACCGACAAAGAGCCTGTATGCCGCGAAATCGGAGGGCACAGGAATGTGGGCTCGAAACATATGAGAGACAGCAAAATAGGTGCGCCAGTCAAACAAGGCTTTAGCCGGATCGACAGTCAGGCTCGATTGATACAAAGACAGATATTCGATCCAGGCGTGGGGCACGCTCAGCTTGGCGTCATGCAAACAAGCGATCGTCCAATTGCCAATACCATGATCGAGCATCGGCCAGAACTCACCCGGCAAAAAGTTGGTCGCCAGACCGGACAGAATCAGGAAACAGGCGGCATAGGTCACCACGATCAATACCATTAACCCCGACAGCTCGGATAGAAGAGTGCGTCTGTCCATGCGTATTTCTATGCGGGGCTCGAACCATGCTAAGAGTCTTCGCTTGATCTCATGCGTCAAGACGCTCTCTTCCCTGCCGAAATTCTTCCAGCCGACAAGACCGATATGCCTTGCAATCAACAGCGCCGGAGGGAGGAACGGAGCCAGGACCTCAACGCAATGCCCGATAAATTTACCGACAAACGTCATGAATTGAGCGAAACACTGCAACCAGATTCGATCTATGTGCACAAGGGCAATAAAGTCCCTCAGCGGCACAAGAATGTATGCCTGAATAAAAGCGCCCAGGGGAGCCAAGATCGGCTGGAGAATCGGGCTGAGAATTGAGCGCAGGAATGCGCCTACTTCGACCTTGCAAAATTCAAAAATTGTCAAAAAGGCGACGGTCAATAGCAACAGTCCGAGAAGATTAACCTCCATCCTCAGCAATCGCCGGCGCTCTGGCGTCAAGGGTTTGAACTGCAGTTGCTCGGAGAAGATGCTCATGGACAATCTCCTGTACACAAAAACAGCACGCCCATGCGACAGAATATCGAAAGAAATTGCAGAAGTCTTCAGGGTTTCCCCTGAGTCTAAATGAAGTCAGAGTGAGGCTTCCTCTTGTGTTGTTGGAAATATTTGCATTAAAAAAGGAATGAGAAACGAAATGAACAGTAATTTGAAAGACTGGGAAGTATCTGCGTCCATCCGCTGATTGAAGCCATCGAGACTGCTTACCACGGCCTGCATAGAGACCCATCAAACGAGACTGTTCTGAGACTCGCAGCCCCAGCTCATCGATTGGTTTGGCGTCTTTCATACGTACTACCATTACACTCGGAGAACCACAATGATCAACGGCAGCTGGCCTCTAATTTTAGAGAAAATGTTCGATCTCTTCGGGCAATTGTTCGCCTCGGAAGAACAACGCGCTTGCAAAGTAAGATTGGCGCACCTGGCTCAGAAACATCACGAGCCATCAAGCGAGCCTGACAATTATCTGTTCGGTCAGTTCGCAGGATACCTGGCCGCATCAGCGCAGCATAACTGTCCATCAGCCACGCACGAGCATGGACTTGATGCAAATCTCGATCAGTTGCGATCCAGGCAGCTGCGCGGCTCATACTTCAAGCTTGGCATCGGCTGTGCCTGCCCGGACGAAATCGAGCCAGATCATATTGCCGGCTCTCAGATTTTGCACAAAGAAGGTTGTTTGAGCAGTTACATCGAGGTCAACTCTCCGGGTCTGGGTCTGGAGTTGAACTGCCTGGAACAATTTATCGATGCCGTGAGGCAGACGCCTGATGCCCGCTGCGATCAGGAACATGCAAATGATCCACTGCGCTTGGATTCTCAAGTGCAGCCGCCCGGCGGAGGTGGAAACGGGCCGCGAGAGGGAGGACACCTGCGTGCCACGGTGAAGGACCTGCCCTGCATAAAGCCGGACTTCAAGCCCATCGATAAGAGAAGCCAGGCTAAGTGCCCGGAGAAGTCGGAGCCGTAGATCATTTGTTCAACTAAAGTTCATCTTGGTGGTGTAAGCTGTTCTGCACCATCACAGAAGCGGCGTCATGAAAATATTGCTTGAGAACATCTGCAAAAAATATAGAGACCATGATGTGGATGCGCTCAAGAACATCGATGCCGCTATCGCCAGCGGCGAATTCGTCGCCATCCGGGGTCCGAGCGGTTGCGGCAAGAGCACGCTCTTGAACATAATCGGATTGATCGATCGTCCTTCTCAAGGAAAGATGCTCTTTGATGATGAAGTTATTACAGCAATGAGCGAAGAGCAGCTCACTACAATGAGGGCAGCGCGCATCGGCTTCGTCTTTCAATTTTTCAATTTGCTCTCGACGCTGACTGTCGAAGAGAACATCGGACTGCCTCTGCAAATACGGGGATCGGTCGGGCGCGAGGAAATTCGAACGCGTACGGCCCGGCTGATGGAGCGCTTCTCCATAAATCATCGTGCTCGCTTCTATCCCTCTCAACTCTCGGGCGGCGAGATGCAACGCACGGCGATCGCTCGGGCGGTCATTAATGCGCCGCAAGTTCTGGTCGCTGATGAGCCGACCGGCAATCTCGACAGTGAAAACGGCAGGATAATTCTCAATCTCCTGCGCGAGCTGAATGAGGAGATGAGTCAAACCATTGTGATGGCGACGCACAGCGAAGAAGCTTCCAGTTATGCCAAACGAGTGATTGAGATGCGCGACGGTCGCATCATCGAACGCCACGGAGATTGATTGCTCATCTATGATCTGGTCCCGGTTATTTGTGCCATTTATCCTGCGCGATCTGCTCAAGCACTGGCCGCGCACCTTCATCACCGTATCTGGTATCACTCTGGGCGTCGGTGTTTTTCTCTCCATTAACTTAGCCAATCAAACGGCACTGGCAAAGTTTTGCGAAACCGTAGATCTCATCTCAGGCAAAGCAAACCTCGAGCTTCATTCCTCGACCGGGCAGTATGTGCCGCTCTCCTACCTCAACGATCTGCTCTGGCTCGACAAGCTCGGCGTGCGCATGGCGCCCATTATTGATGAAACGGCTGTCTACGGCTCGCAAGGCGGAGAGTCCGTGAAGCTTCTCGGCGTCGATCTGCTGGCCGATCCTGATTTCTTTTCCGGGGGAAGCCCCGATCATGACGGCGGGAACATGTGGGCTGACGATGCCGCACTGGTAGGATGGCGGCTGGCTCAAGCCCATGGGTTGAAAAAGGGAGATCGCTTTGATGTCTGCCTCAACGATAAGATGAAAAATTTCCGGGTCGCCGGAATTTTAAAAAACGAGGGGCTTGGCGGCGCCTTCAATGGCAGTGTCATCGTGACCGATATTGAGAATGCTCAGCGGGCGCTGAGCGCAGAGAACAAAGCCAGCGCCATCGAATTCATAGTTCCGCAGAACTCGCTCAGCCAGGTCAAGGATGAGCTGCAGCATGTGCTGCCTCCATCAGTCGCTATTGAAAGCCCTGCGGCGCGCAGCGCCAATGTGGAGAAGATGACGCGGTCGTTTGAATACAATCTCACGGCGCTGGCATTCATTGCGCTCATCGTCGGCATGTTTCTCATCTACAATACGATTACGATCTCCGTCGTGCGAAGGCGCAGCGAGATTGGGACACTGAGAGCGCTCGGCATGAGTCGCTGGCAAATCGCCGTTCTTTTCATGCTGGAGGCACTGGCATTTGGAATCATCGGCTCGCTGACCGGACTGCTTTGCGGCGTCGCTTTTGCTGATGGCGCCTTGAGCGCCATTGCCGGAACCATGGAGCATTTCTATTTTCAACATCCGCTCGGCTCAACGACAATCGAGCCAGGCACGGTCCTCACGTCATTGGCAATCGGAGTGTCCATAACTGTTCTGGCAGCGATCATACCGGTGCTCGAGTCTGCCGCCATATCGCCGGCTGAAGCTACCAGACGAGGCTCGTTCGAGTCGCGGCTGCTCGGCTCGGCCGGATTGCTGCTGGCAATCGGAGCAGCGCTATTTATTTGCGGCGGCTTAGCCGCTCTCGCTCCTCCAGTTTATGAATTTCCATTCTTCGGTTATCTGGCTGCTCTTTGTGCAATCCTGGGCATGGCTTTCAGCACACCGTATCTGGTGCGGACGTTCCTGGCAGTTCTTGGACGCTCTCGATTTATCACATTCCTGGGCGGCACCGAGGCGCTATTAGGAGCACGCTCTCTTTATGGATCGAACGGCCGGACGTCGCTGGCCGTCGCCAGCCTGATGATCGGAATTTCAATGATGATCAGCCTTGCCATCATGATCTCCAGCTTCAGGAGCACCGTCGTCGCCTGGGTGGATCAGATTCTAAAGGCTGACCTCTGGATTCAATCGGCGGCACGTGCAAGAGGCAGCCGCCAGGGCCGCTTGCAGAGCTCGGTATTAGATACGATATCGCAGCTTCCCTGCGTTGCGGCTGCGGACGGTTTCGTCGAGAGGCGCACGACATATGGCGGTGAGCCTTGTGTTGTAGCCGGAGGTGATTTCGACGTGTTGAAGCGCTTTGGTAAAATCCAGCTCACATCGGGTAAATCTACAACCGATGTCATTGCTGCAATCGCCAATGAAAGAAATATGTCCTTGCAATCTCCGCATTCATGTCTGATATCGGAAAGTTTCTCTTTGCGAAAAAACGTTTTCAGAGGCGATACCATTCAGCTGCCGACCAACTCGAGCACGATTTTGTCGCTGAAAGTGGCGGATGTCTATTATGATTATTCAACCGATCTCGGGCTGATCGTCATGGACCGCCCCTTGTTCCGCAAGGCATTCGACGACAACAGTTTGACGAGCATAGCGGTGTATTTGAAACCAGGAGAAAACCGAGAGGAGGGCCGACAGGCAATACTAAATGCGGTGCAAGGTCGTTCCCTGATTCAAATTCGTGATAATGGTGAGTTGAGGCGTGAGGCAATGCGGGTTTTCGATCGAACCTTCGCGGTCACATATGCATTGCATACTATTGCAGTAGTGGTAGCACTGCTCTCGGTGATGAACGCGCTTCTCGCCCTCTCTTTCGAATCCCGGCGCGATTACGGCATACTGCGCTATCTCGGCGCCCGCAAAACTCAGATTCGCAAAATAGTTCTCAGTCAATCATTGCTGCTTGGATGCATGGGAATAGCCACAGGTCTTGTGGTCGGCTTCATTCTTTCATTTCTGCTCGTGAATGTGATTAACAAGCAATCGTTCGGCTGGACGATTCGCGTGCAAATGCCATGGGATTTCATTATGCAATCCATTTTACTGATTCTGGCAGCGGCTCTGGGTGCCGGTCTGCTTCCTGCAAGGGAGGCAGCAAAGACGTTGCCGACGGAGGTGGTGCGCGATGAATAAATATGCACTGTCACTTCTCCTGCTGCCGATCATTCTTTCAGTCGCGACCGCGAGTTTTGCGCGCACATTCAAGCAAGCCTTGCCCGGCTATACTTTCTCCTTCCCTCGAGATCATGCATCTCATGGAGATTACAAAACGGAGTGGTGGTATTACACGGGTCATCTGCAGAGCAAAAGCGGCAAGAAATATGGCTATGAATTGACCTTTTTCAGGCAGGGTATGGAGGAAGGGCAGCAAAAGCCGCGCAATGCATACCTGGCGCACTTCGCAATCAGCGATCAGAATACCAATCAATTCCATGTCTTCGAGCGCCTGAGCAGAAGCGGCTTGCCGACTGGAGAAGCACGTTCCGATCTATTCTATGTTGCCAACCAGGGATGGTCCGCTGAATCGCTGGGCGATCAGTTTCTTTTGCGGGCAGAGTCCGAGGGTTACGCGATTCATCTTCTCTTGAGCCCGGCAAAGCCGCCGGTCGTGCATGGAAAAAACGGCGTCAGCCAAAAGGCATCCGGCAAGGGGTGCGCTTCGCATTACTATTCCATGACGAGATTGAAAACCAAAGGAACCCTCTTCATCGACAGTCAAGCCGAGCCGGTGGAAGGCATCTCCTGGATGGATCATGAATTTGGTTCGAATCAGTTGACGGATGAGCAGGTGGGCTGGGACTGGTTCAGCATCCAGCTCGACGACAACAGCGAAATCATGCTGTACATCATGCGCAGACGCGACGGCACCATCGATAATAATTCATCAGGCACCCTGATCAATTCAGATGGTTCATCCATTCATCTTAATTACAGCGACTTCACTATCTCGTCGAAATCCACATGGATAAGCCCGCATAGCCAGGGGAAGTATCCGATGGGCTGGCAGGTAAAGATTCCCAAATGCAAAATAGATCTGAGCATCGAGCCTGCATTCAAGGACCAGGAATTGATCACGACACGATCCACCGATGTTACATATTGGGAAGGATCGTCACAAGTCAGCGGATCGAAGAACGGCAATCCCACGCGCGGTCAGAGCTATGTCGAGATGACCGGTTATGCAGCGGCGTTTAAAAAGAAAATTTGAGCCGAAACCAGCGCCATCTTTGGGCTATAATTCATCGGCATGAACACGTACGATCCGGTCGCATCAATATATAAATCAGTCGGAATGGAAGAGCCATTCTACAAGCTCGTCGAGCAGTTTTACGCAGGCATCGAGAAAGACGAGCTGCTCAGACCACTTTACCCCAAAGATCTGGCTGAACCGAAACGCAATCTGGCTCTGTTCCTCATTCAGCGCACCGGCGGGCCGGGAACATACAGTCAGGAGCGCGGTCACCCGCGCATGCGCGCCAGGCATATGCCTTTTCCAATTGGCGTGAAGGAGAAAGATGCCTGGATGCGTAACATGACCGCCGCACTAAATGCGGTACCAGAGTTTGCAGCGCACAAAGATGTGCTGGTAGAATTTTTCGAGAACTTCGCTACGTTCTTAATCAACAAGCCGGACTGAGGCATCAGTCAAATAGACTGTTGTTCGCTCGTCGGGGGCGCTTGCATTATTTCTTGTCGTCTTTGACTTCTTCGACGAGGAGAATGTCCTCGGGTGCGCTTTGCGTCATCTCGATCATTTTCGGCGCCGGTGTCGAGGCTGCAGCCACTTTCTCTTTCAAAGCGAGCAGCTCGATATCCAGATCGCTGGACGCTTCCAGTTCTTTCACCTTATCCTCGAGCGCCTTTTCCTTCATACCGGAAACCTCAGCACGCGCTTCGTTCATCAACTCTTTCTGGCGAATCTTCTCTTCGATCTTGTCCAGAGCAGAGCCGCCGCTACCGCCTGAAGAGAGGATATCATGCGCCTTGGCAGTGGCTGTGCTTGCTTGATGACGCGCGATAATGTCCTTCTTCTGCGTTTGAAACTTGCGCAATTTTTCCTCGTGCTCGGCGAGCTTGTCCCGCAACCCGGCTGTCGCTGTCTTTTGTCCCTCCAGCTGCGTCTGCAGATTTTCCAGAGACTGCCCGAGTTCCTGCCGTTTCTTCAAACATTCCTTGGCCAGTGCATCATCGCCTTTGCTCACCGCAAGCTCGGCTCTCTTTTGCCAGACGCCGACCTCCTCTGAATCCTTTTTGATTTTTTGCTCGAGGGCCTTCTCGGCTGTAATCTGGCTGATCAGCGCTTCCTTCAACTGCTTAACGCTCGACTCCAGCTCCATCTGCGCCTGCTCGGCAAGGACTTCGGGCGTTTCAACCTTGCTGATCCCTTTATTGAGCATTCCTTTGATTACATTGATAATCCGGCTAAACATCCAGCTTGCTCCTTGCAACTCGGGTTATTCGACGAGTTAAGACACCTTTGACCATGATACCAGTTGTTAGAAGTTATCTCCCAGCTCAGTTATCGCTTCCTCCAGATCGGCGCGCATTCGCTGGCAATAATGCAACAGGTAAATAGCCCGATCCGTTTTCATCTCACCCAATTCAACCAATCTCTGCGCCTTTACGGCCGACAAAAGCGTTTTGTTGTCTATTTTGCCGAGGATAACCAGAATGCGCCCCAGATCACCGCCGTTGTGCTGTTGAAATTGCCTTGCCTCCAGCAAATCTTCCTCTTGAATCATGCCACCATAGCTCAGCAACTTAAGCACCGACCAATTGAATGATTTAAAAACGATTGGGTTGGAGACCGTACCAACAGCCAGTGTTGAAGCCGCGGCGCGCCTGCGTGTAATCGTCTTCAATCCTGCCTCATGCGTGCCGGAGATTGCCGCATCGTATGCTTTAGAAACGATCGCTTCATGGCTTCCGGAAACAGCAGCATCAAAATTCGTACCCGAAGCAGTCTCATCGAAAGGCGCGTGTTGTAAGCTTTCCCATGGCAGCACCTCGAAGTTGGTGGCGCGATCCTCGTCTTGCGATGATTGGAATCTTCCATCGAGCAAGTCCAGTTTAAGCGCATGAGCATTGTCATAACGCTCCCTGGGATTCTTGGCCAGCGTTTTAAAAACGACGTGCTCGAGCCACGCGGGAATTGCCAAATCCGGTCTGGCTTTGGAGAATATAGCCGGCATCTCATGCACCTGTTTGTGCATAATGCGCAGCGAGCTGGGTCCACGAAAGGCTCTGACACCGGTGATCGCCTCATACATAACGCAACCGAGCGAATAAAGATCGGAGCGACCATCGACGCTGTCGGCTCCTTCGCACTGCTCGGGGCTCATGTAACATGGGCTGCCGATGAATTCGCCCACGAATGTAAGCTCCTGCATTCCGGAATCATTAAGCAACTTCGCGACTCCGAAATCGACCAGCTTGACCCGGTCACCACCACGTCTTGAAGGACCGATCATGATGTTGCTCGGTTTGATGTCGCGGTGCACAAATCCCTGTTCGTGCGCGTAAATAAGGGCATTGCAAACCTGAACAAAGACATCGACAAAGCGCCCCAGTGTCAGAGGGCCGGTTTTCATCACGATATCGGCAAGACTCTCGCCTTGCAGATACTCCATCTCCATGTACAGAAGCCCATCTTTAGAGAGCGCGAAATCAGTGACCTGCACTATATGAGGGTGGCGCAGGGACAAGGAGTTACGACCTTCCCTGATGAAACGGCGCCTGGCGGACGTGTCTGATAACATCGAGGGATGAAGTATTTTCAAGGCCACGCGTCGGTTCGTCTTTTTGTCGATGGCGCGATAAACGCAACCCATGCCGCCATAGCCCAACTGCGCCTCAACCACATAGCGATCGTTGAAGAGCGCGTTCGCTTTCAGGATCGAGGACAGCTCGAGATTGAATAGCTGATTGGATGGATCCCGGGGAAATGATTTCGAATTGCTTTCGTACGACGACATCTCTTCGCGGTTGCAAGGACAGCAGCTGAAGCGGTGGTTCGGTAGTCCGTCAAGCTTACCTTTTTAAAAACCTTCCGCCCCATCTGGATTATGCCCAGGAGGTGTATCCTATTCAGGGTTGTTTGCGCGACTCTTTATAATCCGCAGCTAAAATCAGCGGGCTCGCGTGGTTCGCGATTATTAAATTCCGCCTTTGCCATGAGCAGTTTCTGATGAAAAACGCCAAGTACGACTGTACTTTTGTGACTTATTCCGGTCTGCCTGACCTGGATCCCGACGATTTGCTCGCGTTCACGATTTTGCAAAAACGAGGCTATCGCTGCCAGGCAGCCATCTGGGATGACCCCAGGATTGACTGGAGCACAGCAGGACTTTGCATAATCCGCTCCACCTGGGACTATCACCTTAAATTGGCTCAATTCAGCTCGTGGCTGGAGCGCCTGGCAACCACAACCGCTGTGCAGAACCATCCAGACCTGGTGAGATGGAGCATGCACAAGTCGTATTTACGCCATCTAGCTGCTGTGGGAGTGGCCACGGTTCCGACGATCTGGCTCAAAAGGGGCTCAGATTGCCGGCTGGACATTGAAATGTCAGGGCAGGGCTGGAGTAAGGCTGTCATAAAACCGGCTGTAGGACTGGCAACCAGCGGCGTCAAAGTAGTCTCTTATCAAGATGTCGGAGCCGGTGAGCAGCACGCCAGGCGGCTTCTAGCCGATGGTGATCTGATGCTTCAGCCTTATATCGAGTCGGTGAAGAGCTACGGTGAGCGAGCCCTGGTTTTTATAAAGGGAGAATATTCGCACGCCGTGCGCAAAACCGCCTTTCAGGCGCTTCTTCCAGCCGGACAAGCCGGCGAGACCTTTGTCGAAGCTCAGCCTGAAGAGCTTGAAACTGCCAGGCAGACGTTGAGACTTTTGCCTGCCGCCTATCGCAATGCCGGGGCGGCAGATTCCGGCGCACTAGATGCAGTGGCGTTTGAGAATCCCCCACTTTATGCGCGCGTTGATCTGGTTCGAGATAATGAAGACCGCCCAATCGTGATTGAGCTTGAATTGGTCGAGCCGTCGCTCTTCCTATCGTTGTATCCGCCAGCGGCCACAACATTAGCCAATGGCATCGAACGTCTGTTAACGACTAAGGCAGTCCTCGTCGCTCAAGCCGGAATGGCTGGCGGGAGTGCCGCAGCCCCTTCGACGCTTGCGGCCGAAATCGCCGCCTCTTGCTCTGAGCAGGCCGGGACCGCCAACCAACCCTGAGCATGCTTCTGATGAATTAAACGAGCGCGATATTGCTCGTCGTTTTTCTCAGCAAAATCTTGCCTCCAATGGGCACCGCGCGATTCGCGCCGCATAAGCGCGGAGTAGGCGATCAATTTGCCCAGGAGAATCATGTTTTCGCTTTCCAGTTCCCCGGCAACGCCGGTACTCTCTGGGCTTGAGAAGGCCGTCATCGCTGAATATTTGTTGATGAACTTGAGCAATTCGTCGTTGCTCCGCACTAAACCTACTTGTTTTAAAAGATCGGCTTGGAATGAGTCTTTGCTCGATCGCAGTTGATTTGTGTCGGATCGATGGCCCGCGCTCGCCTGCAAATCTAATGGTGCTTCTCTTCCAGATCGCAGGGATCCGCATACGTTCAAGGGCGAGCGATCGTTGCCTCGCCTGGAGAGGTGTTGAGCTAAATTCATAGCCATCGCCCCGCCTTCCAAAAGTGAATTGCTGGCAAGGCGGTTGGCGCCGTGCAAGCCGGTGCAAGCACATTCGCCGATTGCAAACAAGTTGGCAACGGTTGTGCGACCGCAGGAATCGGCGAGAATGCCGCCCATGAAGTAGTGCGCCGCCGGTGATACCGGAATCGGTTCGCGCAAAGCATCGATTCCATACTGACTCAGTTTCGCTACGATGTTCGGGAACTTGGTCGCGATTGCCTCGCTGCCAATCGGCGAAAGATCCAGCCAAACGTGCTCGCTCTCTTCTTCCTGCATATTCCAAAATATAGCGCGCGAGACGATATCACGCGTGGACAATTCACCTCTGGAGCTGTATTTGCCGACGAAACGCTCGCCGCGCTTGTCGAGGAGAACCGCTCCACTGCCACGCACCGCCTCGGAAATAAGAAAAGCCGGAGCGCCCTTCAAATGCAAAGCCGTCGGATGAAATTGAACAAATTCCATATCCGCCAGGCAGGCACCCGCTCTATATGCGGTGGCAATACCGTCACCGGTGGCACTGATAGGGTTGGTGGTGCGTCCGTAGATCTGACCAAGACCGCCCGTGGCTAATACTACTGCGCCGCCGTAGATCGTCTGAAATGAGGCAACTCCACTGCCATCAAACTTCAATACACGCACGCCGCAAGCTTGTCCTGTGGCGAATGCGGAGTAGTTCCCTCGGCCTTTACCGGCCGCGGCTGCAACCTCATCCGTCAATATAATTTCTTGCAGAAAACAATTTTCGAGAATCGCGATCAATTTGTGCGCCGCAGCACGTCTTGTTAAACCTTGAATAATAGCTCGGCCAGTGGCGTCAGCGCTGTGCACCACCCGAGATAAACTATGCCCTCCCTCAAGAGCCAGTGAAGAAAAATCGAAATTCACACCCAGGCTGACGAGCTTTCTTACAAGAGCACCACCTTGATTGATTATGGAACGGCTGACGCGATAATCGGACAACCCGTCTCCTGATATGATCGTGTCGAGCAAGTGATGGTCCGTCGAGTCAGATGCATTCGCACCAGTGACGGCGGCTAATCCACCTTGAGCCATTGCCGTATTCGATAGATCTACCGAGCCTTTGGTAACAACAATCGATTTTATGCCGCGGTCAGCCAGATCGATGGCCAGCAGCAATCCCGCAATACCCGATCCGATAATAATGACCGGTTCGTTATCTCTATAATTCCGCCGATTTTTCATGACATCACCTGCGGTGCACTAAAAAATACTGATCATTCGTTCAATTGCCAGTCTGGCTTTGCTCGCTATGTCATCAGATACGGTGACTTCGAAGACATCGTTTTTCAAAGAGTTGTAGACCTTCTCCAGAGTAATCATCTTCATGAATCGGCAGCTCATCTGATTGTCGATCGGATGGAACGTCTTATCAGGATTTTCCTTTTGCAATCTATGCAAGATACCAATCTCGGTGGCAACGACAAATTCAGAGGCGCTCGACTCGGAGGCGCGGCGGATCATTCCTTCCGTGGAAGTGACTTTCAATTGCGGAATTACCTTCCCTTGCTCGTCGCCGTTTCCGTGGCCGTTTCCATTGCCATGGCCGTTTCCATTGCCATTGCTTTTGCCATTGCCGTTCCCGTTACCGTTCAATCTGCACACCCGGTCCAGGTATGGTGTCAAACAGCCGCATTCGGGATGGATCAAAAGCTCAGCTTTCGGCCGCTCTTTCAACTTCTCATCGATTTTGGACGGATGAATCGCGGCGTGCACATGACACTCGCCCATCCAGATATGCATGTTCTTACGACCGGTCATTTTCTGCACCCAGGAGCCGAGAAATTGATCGGGCAGAAACAGGATCTCCTTGTCCTCATCTATGGATTGAACTATTTTGAGAGCGTTTCCGGAGGTGCAGCAATAATCCGACTCGGCTTTGATATCAGCCGTGGTATTAACGTATGAAACGACCACGGCGTTCGGATGCTCAGCTTTCCATTCCCGAAGTTGATCGATATTTATGGAGGCGGCAAGCGAACAGCCTGCCTCCAAATCCGGTATCAAAACACGCTTTTGCGGAGACAAGATTGCCGCCGTTTCAGCCATGAAGTGCACACCACAGAAAACAATCAGCTCAGCATCAGTCTTCGCGGCCTGCTGCGACAAACCGAGCGAGTCACCGACAAAATCAGCCAGGTCCTGCACCTCAGGCACCTGATAGTTATGGGCGAGGATGACGGCATTACGTTTCTTCGCTAGTTCCTTTATCTCATTAGAAAGGTACGAGATTTCAGATGGGCTGTTTTTTGTAGTTTGGCATGTAAACATAACGACCGCCTTGTGATAATAGAGAGCCGCAATTACGTCATTGCGTTTTTCATTAAGCGTAGTTTTTACGTTAACTATATAATAGCACGACAGCCAAATACGGGCTAATAAAAACTAATCGTGCAAGATACATTTAATCTTGCATGTCGAAGTTACGTTAAGGCTGAGGTTAAAAAACGAAGACGGGCCGATCAGGCAGCTTCTCGAAATCGTTCTCCGAGAACTCATATAGACGAGCTGGTCGGAACGAACCCTCCTGGCTTGTTTCATCCAGTGCTTTCAAAATGCCTGCTCCCAGGAACTTCTTCCGGAAGTTCCGGTTGTCTACGCCTTTTCCGAGAATGCCCTCGTAAACGGTCTGCAAGTCGCGGAGGGTGAACTTCTTCTGTAAGAGCGAGAACGCCGCCGGCGTATATTCAATCTTGTAGCGCAATCGCGTGTGCCCGTAAGCAATGATGCGAGCGTGGTCGAAGGCGAGGGGCGGCAAGTCGCTGACCGGCCACCAGGCGACACCGGATGAATCGGAACTTGGCTTCAGTGCCAGCTCTTCCTGCCCAACCAGAGCCATATAAGCAACCGTGACAACGCGCCCGCGCGGGTCGCGTCCGACATCGCCAAATGTATAGAGCTGCTCCAGGTAGACATCCGATACATTGGTCTCCTCACGTAATTCGCGCTCGGCTGCCGAATCCAGAGTTTTATCCTCATCAGTCAAAAAACCGCCCGGAAGAGCCCAACTTGATTTGAATGGATCATACTTGCGCTTCACCAGGAGAATCTCCAGCACACCCTGGTGTACTGCAAACACTAAAATATCGACTGTGACTCGTACGGTTTCAGTTGCCATGCGTGAAGTCAAGATGCCCGCCCGTCGCTCGCCTCATTCTTGCATTTTATGGCTCGACTTTGTTGGTTGCACCTCTTCAAATTAGTTAAGTCACAAGGGCAAGCAAACGGTCGAGCGAATCAGCCTCATCAATTTTCTTATCCAGGCGCCAGCGTAATATGCGCGGAAAGCGAACAGCCACTCCCGATTTATGGCGGGTCGATCGCTGTATGCCCTCAAAACCGATCTCAAAGACGAGCTGAGGCTTAACAGTTCGCACGGGACCAAACTTCTCAACTGTGTTCTTCCTTATAAAAGAATCGACTTCTTTGATCTCGGCGTCCGTCAATCCGGAGTAAGCTTTTGCAACCGGCACCAGATCGCCTCCGCGCCAGAGACCGAATGTATAGTCGGTGTACAAGCCGCCCCGCTTGCCATGACCCTTTTGAGCATACATGAGTACCGCGTCAACCGAATAGGGATCGACCTTCCATTTCCACCAATCACCTTTGCGACGACCGACACCATATTTGGAGTCAGCTCTCTTGAGCATCAAACCTTCGACTTTTAAGGAGCGGCTCTGGCTGCGCTGTATCGCCAGCTCCTCCCACGATTGGGCTTGCACCATGGGCGATACTCGAAGAGCGGGACTGAGCGTGCCGCGACAACTGGGAAGTTCATCCGTCGCACCCGGCGTCAAGATCTGCTCGAGCATCTTGCGCCGCTCTGCAAACGGCAAGGACCTGATATCAACGCCATCCTTCTCCAACAAATCGTAAGCCATTAAAACAACCGGCGCTTCCTCCAATAGTTTTTTGCTGACGGTCTTGCGCGTAATCCGTTTTTGCAGATCGTTGAACGGCAGCACCTCAGCATCTCGCCAGGCCAGAATCTCGCCATCAATGGCGGTACCATCAGGAAGCAATTCACAAGCATCCGTTAATTCCGGAAAACGGTGGGTGACCAATTCTTCCCCGCGCGACCAGATGAAGGTCTGACCCATGCGTCTTAGAACTTGCGATCTGATACCGTCCCACTTCCATTCAGCGCACCAATCGGATTTAGCACCAATTGACTCGACGGCGCTTTCAAGCGGGTAGGCCAGGTAGAACGGATAGGGCTTACTGATGTCCGTATCGGCTGTATCCTTGTGCACCAGTTTGGCAAAAAAATCGGCGGTCGGTTGCCACTCACCCATGAGTCGATGAGCAATGGACGCCTCGTCAATGCCGCTTACCTCTGCCAGAGCCTTCACAACCAACTGCTGGGAAACTCCGAGGCGCAAATCACCCGTAATCATTTTGTTGATCACAAGTCGCTCGGCATCGGAAACACTTCTCCAGGCAAGCAGTAAATTTTCCTTTTGGCTTGCTTCGTCCATCGATCTCAGCGGTATCAGTCGCTCCTCGACCCACTGTTTGAGCGAACCTTCAGAACTGGTTGAAACGGACGGCAACAACAGCGCGATCGTCTCAGCCAGATCGCCGACCGCTTCATAGCACTCTTGAAAAAGCCAGGGCGATATGCCGGACAGCTCGAGCGTCCACTGCCACAGCCGGGCTCGCGGAACAAGCTGACGCATCTTCCTTCCGGTCATGAAGAATACTGCCCAGGCGGCATCTTCTGGAGGAACACGCCTGAGGTACTCGGCCATGATTTTGGTTTTTTCGCTGGTTTTCGTGGTCTCATCAAGAGCCATGAATAACTTGGAAAATTCTCTCATCGATCAGCCTCCGGCTCGGAAGATTGATCGTTTTCAGCGGGCGCCTCGCTCTCTCCTTGAAATTGCGTTTCAACGGTAGAGGCATTAATGCCTTGTTCTTGCAAATAGCGAGCCAACGTATCGCTGTAACCATGAGTAATCAAAATCTGCTCTGCACCTGTTTCCTGAATTGTGCCAAGCAAACCCGGCCAGTCGGCATGATCGGAGAGGGCAAAGCCCCGATCCACTGCAGAGCGTCTGCGCATGCCGCGCACTTTCATCCAGCCTGATGCAAAGGCAACCGATTGCGATCCGAATCGTCGCATCCAAGCCGTGTTCTGCACCGAGGGTGGTGCCAGAACGAGAGCACCGGCGAATCCAGTCGATTTTGATGTAAGGGCTACTCTCGATGTCTCGGGCAGCTTCAAACCCGATGCTCTGTAGATCTCGTTGATCGCTTCAGTTGCACCATGAGTGTAGATTGGCCCAATCCGGGCGTCGATGCCCATGAGGATTCGCTGCGCTTTTCCCAGCGAGTAAGCGAGAAGAACGCTGGCTTTACCATCAGCTTTATTTTTCGACCACCAGGAATTGATCTGGTCGAAGATGATTTGATCCGGGGCCCATTTATAGATGGGCAAACCGAATGTCGACTCGGTCAAAAAAGTGTTGCAACGCAGCGGTTCAAAAGGAGGACAGGTGGCTTCCGGCTGGCGTTTGTAATCGCCGGAGACTACCAGAACCTCTCCTTTGTGCTCAAGCCTGACTTGCGCCGATCCGAGAATATGACCGGCAGGGTGCAGCGATAATCGCACCTCATTCATGCCGATCGATTCGCCATACTCGACAGTTTGCACGGAAACATCATCGCCCATGCGATAACGTAAAATTCCCTCACAAGAGCGAACACATAAGTAATGATCGTTGCCCGGTCTGGCATGATCACCATGCGCATGCGTGATCACTGCCCGTCGCACAGGATTCCATGGGTCGATGTAGAAATCCCCGGCCGGGCAATATAGTCCGTTTTCAGTAGAAACAATCATACAATCGCTCGAGTCGTCCGAAGCCACAATGTTCCCATCTCTAAATGAACTGGGGTCGAACTCCAATGCAATATTTTAAAGATAAAATAGTCGGTTCCGCCGAATTCATTTATATAATGTGCGCGGCCTTAAGATCATGAGAAACGCGGCGGATCATACCTTGCCTCAGACTGTTAAATCCTCGAAACCAAAGCTCCGCCCCAAGATAGGCGCCCACTGCAAAGGCGGCTTGAAAGGTGCGGTTGAGCAAGCCCTGGCGATAGGCGCGCAATCGATGCAGATCTTCATCGGATCGCCTCAGACCTGGCGGTCGCCCACTCCGGCCATCGACGAGCTTGAGAATTTTAAACGAGACGTAAAAAAACACAAGCTCGGTCCGGTTTTTGTGCACGGAAATTATCTCGTCAATCTTGCTTCATCATCCAGAGAGAATCTGCAAAAATCAGTGCTGAATCTGCACACCGCCTTAAGGTTGTCAGACATGGCAGGGGCTGAGGGATTGATCTTCCACCCCGGCTCGGTCGGTCAAGATTCATTCTCAGATGGCATGGTCCGTTTTCTCGCCGCACTATCGGTGGTGCTGAAAGACTACAATGGCAACTGCCGGCTGCTCATGGAAGTTTGCGCCGGTCAAGGAAAAACGATCGGCGACAAATTTTCGGATCTGAGCTCCATTCTTGAAGATATGAACTTTGACGAGCGGCTTGGTGTCTGCTGGGACACGTGCCATCTGTTCAACGCCGGCTATGATGTATCGACTGAGGCAGGACTAGAGAAAACGATTGATGAGTTTGAAAAACTAATCGGGTTCAAATGGCTGGCAGCCGTTCACGCGAACGACTCGAAAACACCCTTCGCCTCCCGCAAAGATCGCCATGAAAATATCGGATGTGGTTATATCGGCGAAGAGGCCTTCGCACGGATGTTGCACCAAAAGGAGCTCAGGCACTTGCCCTGGATTCTAGAGGTTCCCGGCTTCGAGGACAAAGGACCGGACAAGGAAAACATTCAGATCTTGCACAGGTTGGCATCATAGCCAATCACTTTTTGTGAAGCAGTTTCTCAATGGCACTGTCAGGTTCTTTAGTCATTTCTCGCCAGTTTTTGTCTCGCCCAATCTCGACAGCAGGCATTGCAGCCCGGGCATGATTGATACCCGCATCGGTAATCATCTGGCAGTCATCGACGCGAATATTTCTAATCTTTGTATGTTTCAGAAGAAGTAAAGCCTTATCGCTGATGTTTGTGCCTGCTGCGTTTAGTTTGCGCAAAGAGTGCGATGAGCATAGCTCCTTCAGCCCATCATCGGGAAGTTGGGACAATCTAACGTCAAGTATATCGAGCGCCGGAAGGCGAGCCAACACCTTGGCACCAAGTGCGGTGACATGTAGACCGCGGAGATCCAGGATCATCAAGTTCTTCAATTTGAGCAGAGGCGCAAAATCCTCCTCTTTTATGTTTGTAAAGCCGAGCCTCAACTCGGTCAGTAGCGGCATCTGACTTAAGGCCAGCAAAGCTTTACCATCGATTTGCGTCTCGGCAAGATCGAGTGAAGTCAGCAGGGGATTTTTCAACAAGAACAAACCATCTGAGGTGATTTTCGTTCCCGGCAAATCGAGTCGTTGTAACTTCTTCATTTTGGCTATGGTTTCAAGCCCCTTATCAGTGATATCAGTGTCCGCAAGCGACAAGTGAGTAATCGGCAGATCACTGAGCCCAACCAAACCCTCATCCGAGATCTGGCATCCATCCAGCTGCAGGTCCTCGAGATTGGAAAAACGTTTGATGCACTTCATACCCCGGTCGGTCAAAGCGAGTCCTTTATAACTCAAGATCTTCGCATTGGGATTCTTGTTGTAGTCAATCAAAACCTGCCGATCCAGATCGTCACGCTCGGCAGCAGTGCTTTCGGCGCGAGACTTGTCTCCCATGCTCACAACCTTGACTGATTTAATAGCCTCGACTCGTTTTTCCGATCCTTCGATCAAATTCCAGGTTAGGAATCCCAAGCCTATCGTCACAAGGATGACAACAACAGTTAAGATGGCGCCGACAAGCGGAAAGTTCGAGTTCGAAAACGGTTTCATTCGGTCTTTCGGCATTTGGCTCCAATCAAGCGAAGATCTATTCTATTTAAACACATTGATCGAAGCCGATTGCGTCAATTAAACTCTCAATAAGCCAGAAATCCGGCATCGATTAGAGGGAGGGGGACCTCGTGCATTTACCCGATAATGGATTATACTGGCGATAGAGTTGCAGGAGAAACATAATGAACAGGAGCCGTTTTCTATTTGCCACTATGGTTAGTGCCATACCTGTGGGCATGTTTTTGCTTGTCTACCTGATCACGCCGGGATACCTAATTCCTTTTCTGCACAATCCAGCCGGACTTGGTTGCATCATTCTTCTAGCGATCTGGGTGGCAATCGGCTTCGTGCTTTTGCTGCTCTCGGACAAAGTTTGGCCGCGAATTGTCGTCGGGATATTTGTAGCGGCCCCGACTTTGCTCTTGCTTATGCTCGGCCCGGCAATCGTCACAATTGTTCAGGCATTGGGTCCAGTCATGCAAGATCAGGATGCGAATTCGACTTCGGGGAGCAGCGGTGCTGATTCTAGTTCGAGTTCTCAAAGCAGTTCGACAAAAGAAAGTCAGACTAATGAGACACAGCAATCTGAATCGCAAGGAAAAGGTGCGGAGGGAAGCTCAAAGTAAATATGGATGGCTCCATGAACTCATGGGTCAACTCCGGCAACTCGCGCTCCCTTCGGTATCACTGCCGGTACCAAGACCACAACAACGAACGACTTGGGATTCTCTTCCGTTCGCCTCGGTGACTTTGTGCTCTGCTCCACTTTGAGGCGGCATACCAAGAGCCTCAAGATTTCGATGCGATTAGTCATATCTATGCCTATGCAAGTTCGACCCTTTACCTGCAGGCTCTTATGCTTATATGACGATTAGATCAAAATACTTGGCAGCAGTCACGATTCTGAAAAGCGTTATGCTTAGACCGTTTGGGGATATTGCTGCGAAATTAAGTGTTGTGACGATTAAGTCAAATGAGCAGAAGGGATGCAAAATAAGATATGACTAGGAGTTCAAAAAATATTCTCCGAGGGATGGGGTTGAACCACCGTTCCAACGTTCAAAGCGTCGTGTCCTGCCATTAGACGACCTCGGAATATGCCCGACAGTGGATTCGAACCACTAACCTCCTGCTTCTAAGGCAGGCGCCTCTACCAGTTGGACTACTCGGGCTAATTGGTGGGAGCGGCTGGACTTGCACCAGCGAAGCCGCGAGGCGACTGCTTTACAGGCAGGTGGTATTGCTGCTCACCCACACTCCCATGTGGTCTGGGCGGGACGTGCTGCCCGTCCGGCCTCCTGCTTCCAAGGCAGGCGCTCTTCTGTTGAGCTACACCCAGTTGGGGGGGAGGGCGGGATTTGCACCCGCGTCATTGATCTCACAAACCAAGGTCCTGGCTTCTAGACGACCTCGCCCATTCGGTGCTGAGGGGATTTGAACCCCCGGCTTCTGCGCTGACAACGCAGCACTCTAGACCTCTGAGTTACAGCACCACATACGGTTCACCGATGCGCTCAGCCGAATCTGAGCTTCACCAGTTTCCATAACACCGTTTCGCCCGCATTGAATATTACTGCTGAGAGCGTCAAATTAGCGCGAGAAAATACTCTCCTGCAAGATTTCATCGCGGCAGCAGCAGCGCGTTTGATCGCTACAGCAGCAGCGCGTGTCATTCTGACAGCAGCACGTTCGATCGCGGCAGTGCGGGCAAACTTCACTGCAAACACACCGGCAGATTTCATTGCGAAGGTGCGGGCACGCTTGCACACCCTGCCGAATCGCGCACCTGCGATCGAAGTTACAAAGACTGAAAAGCACGCAGTTGAAAAAGCGCCGATAGACGCGCTAATTATTCCTGCAAAGATAGCTGTGATGATGAACATGATCGTGAATCGCTCCTGAATTGAAAATTGCGCCCAGCACCGGATGCAGCCGGCTCGGCTGATCCTGATATTGATGCTGGACGAGGTAGCGGTTCACGACAATCACCTTTGTTAGTTCAGATCTCTATATGATCTATAAGAGATCTTGGAAGAACGGCAGCTCGGATAGCTGTCGATAATTTCAGTCTATACGCGGCTGCACAATTTTGTCAACAGTGTTTTTCCCTGATATGCGTGATGTGAAGCCGCGTTCGGAGTGCGACATCTTATTCAGAAGCAGATCCAAAAGAGTATCTTGAATGGAGAACCTGAGTTTTATTTGCAGATCAAATTCAAGATTATAGAAATATCTAGACAGCACTACATATGGTATCAGGCGATAACTTGTATTTATGCACGCAATCTCGCAAAACAGTTCTAGAAAATAGTTTGTGGAAAACAGCTGTAGAAAACGTTGTGGAAAACACTGTAGAGAGCGTTGTGGAAAACAGTTGTGGAGCCAGCTGCCGGCCAGCGATCTTGCCTCTCACTCCAGCGAGTGATGGCATGAGGTAACAGCTCTGCTCGATCACTCTATTGAGTGATTTTTTCGCTCGATCCATATGTTTAGCAAAAATGCGTTAGCGCATCGGCTACATGGGCAAACTTGCAGAGGAAGGCAACTCGGTATAGAACCATGGCACACGATCTTCTCTATTCATCCGACAAACAAAGACTCCTCGAGGAGTTAGCTGAAGCCGCCTCTGATGCGGATCATCACCAACGTGACAGGTTGATGTCTTCTCAAAATGTGGACGAGCTGCATGAGCTTTTCGGTAAAGTGGTCGGTCTACCTGCAGAGGAAGAATATGAACCAGCGGCCCCGGAAAAAGGACCGCGAATGACACACCAACAGCTCAACTCAATGAAGCATGTTTCGCTAAAGGTGACTGATCCAACCATTTCCATGCGCCAGAACACCCTGAAGGCTCTGCATCACATCTGGTGCATCATCAAAGGGTGGTTCAGAGTTAAAGAGGGTTAGCGTCTGGGCAAATCGATCGACTAGAGCTTCGATGCGAGCACATCGCAGTAAGAGGCAACGATTTCAGCGAGCTCTTCCAGCAGCTGCTCATCCGACTCCGAAAAATTAGCCGGTCTATCGCTGTCCACGTCAAACTGGGCGACTACCTTGCCCTTATGTCTGATGAGCACCACGATTTCCGATCGCGTCTCGGGTGAGCAAGCGAGGTAATTCTCATGCTGTTTTACATCGTCGACGATAAGGTTCCTGCTCTCCTGGACGGCTGTTCCACAAACTCCCGTGCCCACTGCAATCTTCGTGTGCTCGGTCGGCTTGCCTGCATAAGGACCCAGGACGAGGTGATCGCCGTTTACAAAATAAATGCCTACCCAATGCCAGTGAGGCATGCCTTTATGTAAAAGGTCGACTACGCCGGTCAGTATCTCGGTCGGCGTTCCACTCAAATCTAAAATTTGCTCGACAATCTGTTCGTTTCGGTCGGCGGTTAAGTTGTCCGTCATTAATCAATCCCTGCAGCTCATATCATGAACAGTATGCATTATATTTCCTGACAGACGTTTGATATAACCAAGTTTTGTAAAATGATTGCTCGCCGCAATCTTCAGAAAGGGAGATGAAGCCTAATGGCGCAGTATCTTTCGCCAATATCGAGCGGTCTGGGAGATCTTATCGTATCGTTACCAGCCATCCAGGCTTTGATTAAAACCGGCGAGCCTACCTATCTGGTAATGCGTTCGCCCTATCAATACGGACTTTCAGACAGAATCGAAGGGCTGGCGGGCAGCGTGCGCGAGGTCGATTTCAACGAGGAGAATCTCGCCAATGGAGATCGCCACTTTAATCTTCGCGCCCATCCGCTTCAATCCGACTATGTCTGGGGCTCGATTGAGTTTGAAGAAAAGTATCCAGGCTACAAGATCAATGATGTTTTAAGGGGGATCTGCTCGGACTATGGTATTGCTGCCGATTTCGACAACCTCGCTCCTTTCACGAGCAAGAGGCGCCCGGATTGTGCCGGCAAGACGGTCTTCATCCCGGGGTCGGCGGGCATAGTCAAGTGCTGGCCCGCCAGCCATTGGCTGGAACTGGCAGAGCGACTGGAGAAGCAAGGCCACGACGTGATCGTTGTCGGTCAGACGAACAACTCACCGACAGTTAAACAATTAGCCGAGCAGGGGCTCGAGCTGGTCGATACGCCCACACTGGCGGACGCGCTCGACGTGCTCAGCAGTGCCGCATTAGCGATTGGCGTCGACACAGGACTGATGCACCTGGCTGTAACTCAGGGCATCCCGACCGTCGGACTGTTTCGTTACAATACGATGTTTGTTCGTCCATACCCACACTTCCGCTGGCTGTCGGCGCCGCTGTGCCCGGAGGAGTGTCTCAATCGCGAGTATGGCGATGTCCCGAATAAGACAATCACATTCGATCTTTGGAAGGAAAACGCGCTTAGCTACTGGCTTACATGGACCTGTGCCGCAGACGAGCAATCGCAGCATTGCATGTCCAGCATAACACCAGATATGGTGCAGGAAACGCTGAGCGAGATAGCGACGCGAAAATCAATCACTTGATCACTGGTCCTGGGGTCTCGCTTGATTGTTGGACAGTTTTAATTTCCTGACCGGCCACCGCGGACGGATCTCTAAAAAAGTTGTTGAATTGCCGGATCTTTGCCCGAAGTTCTGGTAAGTTTAGCGTTCGATACCCTGCCCTGGCGAGCGAGTGGCTGGATTGTTAGATGTTGTCCGGGACAAGAGATTTAAATGATGACCTGGAGCTTTCTCGTTTGAAAGAGGAATTGCTCGCGGCCGAACGCGAGCACGGCCCGGAGAGTGCATCATTAATCGAGCCTCTGGAAAAGCTTGCTTATCGTTATCATTCATTAGGTCTGCAGGCGGAGGCCGAAGATACTTACAAACGCGTTCTCTCGCTGCGTGAGGCGAATGCCGAGCAAGACATAAACGGATTGATATCCACGCTTCACTGCCTGGCCATTCTGATGCGCATTCAGAGCCGATTCGCCGAAGCGGAGCCTTATTACGCGCGCGCCCTCGAGCTAACGCGGCAGCAGTGCGGACCGAATCATATGGAAACTGCTACGCGCCAGAATTACCTGGCGGGATTGTATTTTGCCTGGCAAAAATTCGACCTTGCCGAGGAGTTGGTTCTCTCATCTCTTTCAATATACAAAGAGAACCTGGGCGAGCAGCACGAGCTGGTCGGCATCGCCTCAATGGGTCTGGCGCTCATTTGCAACCGACAGTCGCGGATACCTGAGGCAAATGAGTATTTCAGGCGTGCCAGCCGAATTCTTCCAGCAGCACCGCATGGATCCGTTCTGCTCAATTTTAGAGATCTCGCCGCCAGCCTGCTCTTTCTATCAAAGGAAAAGTACAAGCAGGGGCAGATTGAAGAAGCTGAAATACTTTTTCGCTACGCTTTGATTGTCGAGACAGACCGGCTCTGGCCGGGTCATCGAACGGTTGCCGATAGTGTGCAGTTGCTCGGCGATCTCTATCGCTCTCAGCGTATGAACACCGAAGCTGAGTTTCTTTATAGAAGGGCGTTGGACATAAGACGACGAATGATGGGTCCTCAGCACCTTGACGTCGCTGTCAGCGCCAATTCGCTGGGCACGCTTCTAGCCGACAACAGACGTTACGATGAGGCGGCCGAGGCGCTGAAGGAAGCTGTAGACATCCGTGCTCAGGCCGGGTTTCCACCTCTATTGGCCAACTCTCTGCGCGCTTATGCCGCCGTTCTGCGCCAATTGTCTCGCTCCGCCGAGGCAGAGGATTGTGACAAACGAGCCCACCAGATTTTTGAGAAGTACAACCCAACATGAAACAACCGACCTGAGGAGCAATAGTCCATGCGAATAGTAATTTTTGGCGGCGGCATGCAAGGCAAGGTAATTGCCCAGAATCTTGCCAAACGAACGGAGCGACCTGAAGTTATCATTGCTGATGTTAATGAATGCAAGGATTTAGGGCACCAGATACAGTTTCAAAAAGCAAACGTACTGGACAAAGCGCAGGTGGCAAGTGCAGTAAAAAATGCTGACGCAGCAGTGCTGGCAGTGCCGAGCTCTATCGCGCATGAAGCATTGGAAAACCTTATTGAAACCGGAGTTGCCGTCGCTGATGTAAGCTTTACGCCTGATCCGCCGCTTTCACTGGATGCATTAGCGAAAAAGACCGGCTCTTGCTGCCTGGTCGACTGTGGTATCGCTCCTGGTCTCAGCCATATGATGGTAGGAAGCGCATATGCTGAGCTCGGCGGTCTCGATCGGGCTCGCATTCTTGTTGGTGGCATTCCTCAAAGTCCGCCGGAAGTTTTCCATCATGCCATCTATTTCAATCCCTGCGACCTGATCGCAGAATACATCAGACCGGCAAGAGCACGCGAGCGAGGCAAAGAAATTGCTCCTCATCCGTTTGATGCTCACGTGGAAAAGTACGAGGACAGCGAGCTTGGCCATTTACAGGCATTTTTGAGCGATGGTCTCCGTTCGTTGCTCACATCCTACCCGGATGTTCCGGATATGGTGGAGCGAACCTTGAGATGGCCGGGGCATTTCGATACCATGAGAGTTTTGTTCAAAACTGGACTGTTCGAGCCTGATACCATATCTAATACCGCTGCGGCTATGAACAAAAAATTCGGAGCGGATCGGTACCCCGATCTTCTTCTTATGGTCGTTGAGGCACAGCGCGGGGGCAAGACTCGCAGCTGGCGGTTGCTTGACCACTGCAGGGACGGAAATTCCGCAATGAGCCGCACAACCGGATTCACTACCGCGGCAGTAGCCATGTTATTGGCCGG
>JAJPJO010000310.1 GCA_021324135.1 Pseudomonadota bacterium | reverse complement strand
CGGACTTCTCTTCACGGTCCCTTCTCTTCGCGGACCGCTTTCTGCCATGATTTAGCGAAGCGATTTCCAGGTATTGATGTTAGCCTTCTTCGTGCATATGGCATCAAATACGATACCACATTTGAGGAGTTGCTCACCATAAGGAACAATATCTTCCGGGCGTCCCTGCAGCTCGGGGGACACTAGACAGAGCCTGAAGCCAGCCGCTTTCAGCCTTTGGTAGGCTCCCTCATCCATGGGCAAGCGCGTGAAGCAGTCAACCCATACCCAATCGACCAGCCCCTCCAGTTTGAGCACCGATTCGATCGGCTCGTATTCAGAGAAGCGCACTGCAACTCGTTTTTCGCCTCCTTTGATCAGTTGATAAATCATCGGGAATGAAGAGTCGAGAAAGAAGTAGTTTTCGATTTTATGCTGAGCAAGTAGATCGAGAACACGAAATTCTATGCGCTCGCTCTTTATGTTGAGGATCAGCGTTCCGTGTTCGTAAGCTGCGAAAAACGGCTCGGCATCTTCGCCATCGCTGAAAGGATCGTGTTGGAGAATTAGCCGTTCGCCTCGGTCGCGAAGGTCGATTTCGGCGCCTGACTGCACTGGCAGGTTTTTCAAATCAGCCAGACAATTGACGCGATGGGCAATATATTCGGTCACCCGCTCAAATCCCTCAAAGACTGCTTCAACTTTACGCTGAAATCGACGGTTCGTTTGATAAATTTCCACTTCGCTCCCAGGCTTGTATTCCATTTAGATGTGCCATGGATTCGTTTGCTGAATTCAACATCAAAACGATGCAATTTCAAACCTTGCCGCTCGGCCAGATAGAGAGCATAAAGATCAAGAGAGAAATCGTCGGGTGGATGAGACCACTGCTTGAAGAACGACTGGTGAAAAATGTTTGGCTGAGCATTTATATCCCATAAATGACCGCCGAGGTAAATTGATTCGAAAAGGCTCATTCCCCAGGTGAAAAAATTGTCGAACAAAGGACGCCCGCGTCTCTGCCCCTTAACATAGATGTCCTGCGGATTGCTGTTTTTTTCGATAATCTCGAGGGCGCGAATGATGTCGAATGGATCAGTTTGCATGTCCGCGTGCGTCCAGCCGATGTACTCACTGTCGCTCACGAACTGAAGCCCCTGCACGATACCGTAACCATACCCTTTATTCACAGGTACTCTGGTAGTGCGCGCAAAGGAGTAAGAAGGCAACTGCTGGCTTATGATCTCGGGCGATCGATCGGTCGAACCATTGTCCAAAATGAGAAGCTCGACATCAGATCGCGTGCAGACAGCCTGGAAGCGTTCGAGTATGAGCGGGATGTTCTCGGCTTCGTTATAACAAGGGATAACTACAGAAAGCTTCTTCATCAAATCAGATCTTCAAAATCGACTCTAACCCGCCCCTAACTCCACTGAATCAACTGGTGTTTGCTGCTTGTTTTGATACCGATGATATGGATGCCAGCGGCACGTGCTAAAGAACTCGCGCCAATAATTGTACACTCTCAGGTCATTCGGTGTTCCCCAGCAGACATAGTACTCTACAGGAAAGACGCGACAATCCATGCCCATCTCAGCGAGCTCTCCCAGCAAACTATCAAGATAGAATTCACCATTGACACGCCTGTCCTTTTCTTTCAATCGTTCGAGCCCTTCCATTATGTATCGCGCTCTGCGAAAATAAAAACTGCCCACGATGGCATGATCTTTTTCCGGGGTGTCCGTTATTGGCATCTTGACGGAAACGCGCTTTATCCTTTCGTTTTCATCAACATCGATCCAGCCGTACATCTGCGGATTGCGTTTGCTCGAAGGGTGATTTTTAAAGGTAAAGGCAACGGCAGCAACATTATCGTCACTGATCAGCTTGTTGAAACGCTCCAGATTAAAGACCATACCGTTGTCGCAAGCACCAATCACGACCCGCTCTTCCATAGAAATCGGTGGGATAGCCGATTGAAGGGCAGCTGCACAGGTGCAGGCCTGTCCTTCTGTCACCGCCAGTAGTGCTACGACACTGATTGGCTGGAATTCCGCCATCAAACCTTCTCTGATCGGTAAATTAGCAAGATGCTCTTCCAGAGCAACAAAAACATATCGATCGGCCGGAGGGAGGCTCCTGGTTGCTTGCACAACCATTGGCTTTCCATCGACTGGAATTAATGGCTTTGCCGTCTCGTATCCCTCTGCCTGAAATCGAGCACCTCTGCCGGCCATTGGCACAATCGCTGTGATTTGACGAAGTTTCTTTTCCTCCGGCTGACGATTTGTCCGAGACGCTGCAGTGGGACTCGGCTGAGTCGCCAGGTGGCTAAAGTAGTCGGACCATCCTTGATATTCCTGCAAGTCCTGAGGAGTTCCCCACTGAAGCATGTGAGGCACCTCGTAAACTGACACTGGAAGCTCGTCGGCAACCAACAGGTTGTAGACCATGCTAACGTAATACTCTCCATTGACCTGGATGTCTTCGTCCATCAATTGTTTGAAATACTTTTTGAGGTGTGCACCTCGTCTGAAATAATAAGCACCGTTAGAGGCATACTCAGCCATGCGATTTGATGTAAACGGCTTCTTTTCTTGTATTGCTTTCAACCAGCGATCCTCATCACGGATGAAAGCATAATTGTCCGTGCCCAGCATATGAGGATGAAAACCTCTATATGCAGCAACAGCGCCTTCCGCCCCCCGCCCTCTTGTGTCTTTGAGAAAGTCTTCAAAATCCCAATCAGAATAGAAGTCGCAGTAGCTGACTATGACCTCTTCATCGTCTTTGATCCTATCCAAGCATTGAAAAACAGCGTAGACCGGGCCCTTCTTGTGAGGAGCTATGCTAACGATCTCCGCATTCTTGACGATTGTCGAGAGCACCGTATTCAGTGGCGTCGATCGCAAGTGCTCCTCATTGCAGACAAATGTGAAAGTACTATCTGCCGGAAACATAGACACAACAAATTCAATCATCGGTTTCTCATCCACGAGCACCAGCGGCTTGGGGACGTCGTATCCGGCGTCGATGAAACGCTTTCCGAATCCAGACATGGGAATGACAATGTGCATAACCGCGTATTATTCCTGATCTAGTAAGTCCTTACAACTGATGCTATCTGCCCTTCAAGGCACCCCTCCCTTTTTTCCCCCTCCTCTTTCATCGAGAACTTTCTCCAAATAGCTGACATTCCCTTTTCTCTGGCCTAATCACCGTTTACGGGATCTCCTGCATGAATTATTTGCAAAAGTCTGACATGAAATCGCCCATTGCTAGATGTCATCAGTCAGTTTTTTTTCAAAAACTCTCGCGGAAGTTTTCGAAATGCTGAACTGACGCGGATGTCCAAGAGTTCGCCAACGAGTTAGCAACAATCCGCTCGCAGGGCCGTTCTTGCGATGTCAGAAATTTGGTGAAAGTTCTCTACGGTTGGGAGAGGGATTTTGGGATGGCTGGGAGATAAAATTTGCCCGAGCCATTTCCGTTTTCGCTCGTTTTTGGCAAGAGGTTGATTGAACTTTTTGGCTCTTGGCCTCGTTTTACTAATAGTAAGACAGATTGCGGAGGAAGTGACTTATGAGATTTGGAGCTTCATCTTATATAAAGAGATCAATTATGCAACTGCTGCCGGGTGAGATGTTCACGACCAGGGACATGCTTCATTATGGCAATAGAAACGCCGTGGATCAGTGCCTGTCGAGACTTGTGAAGGATGACATCCTAAGACGCCTGATTCCGGGTGTCTTCATGCGAAACGACGCAGGCGTACCCAATCCACCAATGCACGAGATCATCAAAGTTAAGATTGAGTCATTCGGTCGAAAACTGTTCACTTCCGCCAAGAACGCGGCCAAGAAAATTGGTTTAGTTCAAGGAAGCGTTGATGACACCGAATATGCCACCGATGGAAGAAGCACAACATTCCACTACAGTGGCATAAGAATCACGGTAAAGGGCTTGGCGCCTCGAAAGCTGGCTATGGGAGACTCAAAAATTGGCCTGATTATTCGTGGATTTTGGGGCGTCGGCAAACTTGTTTTGACTGAACTCATGGTGTCAAATGTTGTCGCCTCCTGCTTTAGAGATGAGAAGGAACAACTTTGGGAACTGATTGACATCATGCCATGGTGGATGTCTAATTTCTTGACCAGTAAGCGAATTTATTGGAAAGATCGAAAGAGACCAGCATGATATGCTGTTCACTGCACTTTGAATGCACCAGAATGGATCTCATCAGTTTTTTAAAGAACAATCTTTTCATGCAGAACCTCGCCGCTCGAATGATCTCAGCGGTGCCGTGCGTTGTCGAGCACAACATTGAAAAGTACAAAGCGATCAAAAAGGCTATGTACTTGACCGCCCTCGAGCAATTGCCGGGCGACTACCTTGAATTTGGGGTCTTTACCGGAAGCTCCTTTGTTTTTGCGATGCATATACACAGGAAACTGCAATATCTATCCAAGCACCCAACCAAGTTTTATGGCTTCGATTCATTCGAAGGATTCGGTGAAGTACAAGAAGTTGATACACACCCGTTTTATACAAACGACACTTTTAGGGTCGATGCGAACAAAGTCATTAGCAATATAAAGAAGCAGGGCAGAGGCTGCCAGATCGAACTGGTCAAAGGCTACTTTGACGAAAGCATTAAGGGAAGGTCCGCATCTTCAATGGGTATCGAGAAATCCCGCGTCATTTTTATAGACTGTGACCTAAAGGCACCATCCGCGGTGGCCCTCGAATTCATAAAGCCGACTCTGCAACAAGGCACTATTCTTATCATGGACGACTTTTATTCGTATAAAGGCGACCCGAGCTTAGGGGTTTGCGGTGCTTTCGAGGACTTTAATCGGAGCTTCACAAATGTAGAATGGCGCAGAATCTTTGATTATGGCTACGGTGGAGCTGCCTTCATTTTGGCTCGTGCTGAACCCTGAGTTCGCACAGTCCCCACCGTCGCTTACCGCCACGCTGTGATTTAAAGCGCTTTATGACTTCATGCGCTGACGCGCTTTTTCTGCTTCCCAGTTGAGCAAGTATTCTTGCTCGGCGCTGCTAAGAAACCGTACGTCGTCCGGATTAGCGTTTGTCAGCATCATCACGTGGGCCTTGAGCACTTCCTCAAGCCGCCTGCAATTGCGAATCGTGCGCTCGACAAGAAATAGCTTCCCATCAACCACAACGATACGAGGGAGATGCGCGTGTCGATCTACAAATGCTCTCAGTGCATCCACATCTTGGAACGACTGTAAGCGAACACCCTCACTACCGCAGTAAACAAGCTGATCCGGCCAGGTCGGCTTGGATAACAGCAGCGCAGGATTGATGGCGAGAGCATCAAGAAGAATCTTGTCTTCGCAGAGATAGACCGAGATGGGCTCATCGGACATTGAGCGGATAAGAGCGCTGAGCAGGTTCGTCGTCTTATAGCGGGACAAATCGATGTCTAGCCAGCTGCATGCCGCATCCATTACCGAGTCTGTGGCGCGCATCACATCCTCGATGCTTTCAGCTGCCACAATCAGACCGTGGTTCTCGAGGAAAACCAGACAAACACCAGATCCAGTGGCAGGAACACCAGATCCGCTGACAGGAACTCCAGAATCATTTGCCGAGGTGCTTAATTCTGCTCCAGGTCCGAGTCCGGCTGCAGTGAGTGAATCAGCCAGGGCCAGTGCCAGTTCTACACCTGGGGTATGGTAACCGACCGTCAATGCACCCGGGAATAGCTCTCTTACAGCCTCCCGCCAATGACGACGGCTGAGCAAAGCAGTTACCGGAATCGGATGGGTGTGCAGAGTAAAGGGTCCAAGCAGACTGTGCATCAGGGTTTCGATCGATGGGCGAATCGATTCTGTCTTCCTTGCCTGACTGACCACATCGCCAGCGAGCTTTTCCAACTCACCTTTCGCCAGCATTGACCGTTGCCTTAAGAGATCATCAAATCCCTTCAGCAGTTTTCTCCGATCCAAACGGCATATACCGCTTTCATCCTGAACATCGCTCAAACTCCATCCCGACGCCGTCACACACAGGTCGCCGTTCTCGACAAAAGAAGCATTACCGCCTCCAGCTTGCGAGAGATCGAACCGCTCTCCGGCATAGGCACAAAGTTTGACGAGCCGTTCTATGTTCTTCTCAGACATCGATCCGTTTTTCGCTCCTGCTCGCCGCTAAGTCTAACACAACTCATTGCACACCCTGTGCCATTTGAGCAGATATCAACCGGCTCAGCTCATCGAATGAACAGACGCGCACCACAAGCTTGCCTGCATCTGGAGGCAATGAATTAATACGCCCATCAAGTTCAGCTTGCGAGGCGCCTGATGCACTCGCTGAACTTAGCTCGGGCGTCAGCCAATAGCAATGCATGCCTAACTGAACTCCACCTATGATATCGCGCTCCCATGAATCACCGATTACGCATGCTGCACCGGATGTGATACCAAGCTTAGCCAGGGCAATTTGGAATATCTCAGGCCGTGGCTTCTCAGCGCCCGATTCCTCGCTTGTCACTACAGCCTTGAAGCGTCGCTCCAACTTTAATTTCACCAGCTTGCGAAATTGAATCTGGGCAGTCAAGTCGGATATTATGCCGACAACAACGGCATTACCCAGGGAATCGAGAAATTCGGTAACCCCAGGTCTCAAAGACATGCACTCCAGAAAAGTGCGCCAATACGTTTCCTCCGCTTCCAGTACCGTTTCATATCCAGGCAAATCGAGAAGTTCATGCACTCTTTGGAAGTAGAGAAGGCGGCTATGCGAGGCGGCTTGTCCGGATAGCTGCTGGTTTATCTGCGCGCGCGCCTTGCCATAGGCATCGCCTATAGTGCCAGGCTCAAAGCCAGTCGCGCCGGACAAATATTGCACAGCGGCAGCCAATGCCGGTTTGTGCGCCGTCTCGTAATCGTACAGAGTGTTGTCGAGATCGAGGAGGATTCCCTTAAGAGGCATTGCTTTCTTCTCGCTCCTGCATAAGCTCGCTCAATGCCAAAAGCACGATGAGCTGAACAAAGCCCCGATATCCATCCAGGCAAACGATTTCATTGCCCAGTAGATCGAGCGGATTGGCTATCAGGTCGTTGGCCAAATTGTTTAGAAGCGCGGCGCTCACCGCGCGGTACAATGTAATTTCCTGGCGGGAGAGGTTCTCGCTGTAATCCCAGAAAACCGGAATATTCGCGTTTCTCAAGGCATCGACCAGGGCCTCGAGGCTGATGCTCGATGAAAGCGCTACCTTAAGGCAGAGCGCCGGGGTTGGAATCAGCTCTGCCGAGCTGCCATCCGCCTCTGCGGTATGAACCGCACCGCCTGAGTTTGTCCGAGGCGTTTCATCTGCCTCTGTACCCTGACCTTCGACGGCGCTTGAAAGAACACTTTCGGCTGCGCTTGAAAGAGCACCTTCGGCCGCGCCTGAAAGAGCACTTTCGGCCACGCTTGAAAGAGCACTTTCGGCCACGCTTGAAAGAGCACTTTCGGCCTCCCCTGCACCGGATTTAGTATCAACATCGGCTTGCAAAAAATAGTGGACGACGAGATCGGCAAAGTCCTTTTGAGGTGCTATAAACCTGTCGATATCCGGTCTCCGTTTCGCTGTCTGCCTGGCTACCTCTTCCTCGGTATAGCCACGGTCCTTCTGATCGCGCAAAAGTTTCCATTTCTCATGCAGCGGCGCGTCAGTATCCATGAAGATTTTCAAATCGATCAGGCTGCGCATCTTAGGCAAGTAAAAGGTGTGCAGGCCTGAAATGATGATGAAGTCATTAGGCTCGATCGTTTGCGGTTCCGTGAAATGCCCGGTGGCATGATCGTAGTCGGACCGCTTAACCATGCGGCCGCGCTTCAGGCTCAAAATAGTATCCGCCTGGCGGTGCAAAAAGTTGGCTTTCGGATCGAGATGGGTGAAATCCTGCCAATGAACGTCGCCTCGTTCCCACTTATGGTCGGCATCACCCTCAAGCTCAACGACCCTGCCGCTCAAAATCGACTTTAGATCGCCGAGCAACGTACTCTTGCCCGAACCGCTGTCGCCACCGATCCCGATGACCAGTCCGCGATCGCGTTTGTAAATCGAATTACTTTTAACTCCGGCTCTGTAACAGAGAATAATGTTTCCCAGGAGCCCGACTTCCAGGAGTGTAAAGACAAAGTCTCGAAGCGTATCGATATAGATTTTGAATTGCACTGGTTGATCGATAAAAATCAGATCCACGTGATCGGGTCTGTCAAAGAAGATGAAGTAAACCAGATAGAAGAAATTCAGCCAGACAAAGGGCGCCATCAGATTCCGATTCTTCCTGAAGTGCTTGATCAAAAAGACGCTCAGAAATGGAATACTCCAGACGTACCAGGCCGGCCCCGGCACTATAAGCAGCACCATGACGGAGAAGATGAGCGCCAAAAAAGCATCAAGCAAATCCGTATTGATCTTCGGATACAGAGCGAAACGCCCAATAGCCAAAAAGATCGCCATGATCGGCAGATACAACTTCAGGTCGCCTATAGTGGCGAACACCTCGAGAATTCTCGACTGTTTCGGATTGGAAAGCACCATATGTTGGAATCCGGGACTGTTGAAATAGGGCACGACGACTAGCAAGTACACGGAAACTGAAATGATGGCGAAATTCAAAACCTCCCTTGGCTTGCCGTTGCGAAACAGATAGATCGCAATAATCGGAAAAGCGACCACGACGTGCAACTTGGTGCACAGCGCCATGCCATAAAGGATGAAGGCAATAAGCAGTTTGTTTCTGCGCAGGAAGTAAAACGTGGCAAACAGCAGCGCAGTCGGGATCAGGTCGAGCTGTGAATGCATGTAGCAGGCATAAATGATGATCGGCGAGAGGAAATAAAACCAGAAAACGTGCCTCCATTTTTGCGGAAACATGCGCAGTAAAAAATAACCGACCGACAGATCTGCAAGAAGAGTCGGCAGTTTGAAAAAAAAGTTGCGAATCAAAGGATTATCCCAACCCAGCACCATCAATGGTGCCGAGAAGAAAGAGAGAATATACAGCATGAGCGGCTGATACGGAAACTGATCGCGGGCTGTGCTGTGAGCATAAAAATAATCCCAGGGGTTCGAGCCGATGTTTTGCAAATAGTGATGTACGAACGGCACAAAGAGCTTGTTTTCATAATCGGAAGAAAACAAGATCATGAGCAGGATTTTTATGGTTATCGTGGCAATCAGAAGGTATTGAAGGCGTTTCGAGGCAAAGGCGTTGGCCATCGCCTGATTGGCTCTTTCTGTTGGAGAAACGACTGCTTGCTGACTCACGATGATGCTCATGACACCAAACTTTAGACTCGGTAAGCGAGACTCTTGGGAGAAGTCCGGCTCTCGCCCGCGCAGTAGGTCGTGCCTTCTCGCCGTGCATACCGATTTGCGCTCGGGAGCTGGTCCGACCCTCAAGCCCACCAAAGTGTAAATATGCCCGATTATTGCAGCTGACCAGGTCCTTCAGGTGTTTATCAGCCACGGCTATTTGAAATCGCCGACCGGTGTTAGATGCCTGTAGAAGCCGCGCATAGCCTCGTTTATGGAAATTTCATGCATGTCCTCGCCTTCAAATACGCGATGAACCAGAGGCAAATGCTTATCAGGATTGCTGTGCTTCGGTCCGCGCAGCTCGAATGCCTGGATTGCCTCACCGCGTTTGGTCGGAAACGAAAGCGAGTAGCCGTCAACGCCTCCATTTGAATGCGTGTAAATGCAAAAACCTTCATCCTCGCTATAGCTGGCATGCATATCGATTTCATTCAGCCGCATGTTCAATTTCTCGGCCAGCGAATGCAGCTCATCCTCGGACTTCGCCGCCTGCACGGCCCGGAGCATGGGTGAGAGTCTTTTTTCCAGAAGTGCCACCGCAAGTGGAGTCACCTTATCTTGGCCCGGGTGAATTGTCTTGAAGCCGGGCGCGGCAAGCTCGACTCCCTCTGCATGATTCAAAGCACCAGCCAGGCGAACTGCCTCGATCGCTTTGTGCAGATTCTTTTGTCTTGCAGCAAGACTATCAATGGCCGTCTTGCCAATCTCAGCCGCCACCACATCCGGTTTCATCTGTGATGCTTTGAGGACGAATGGACCAGCGTTCAAATCAGGCTTGGCATCGCGGGGACGATGCACCACATCATACGCCTCAGCTCCTCCCTTGCCTGAGATTTTTAACGCCATTCCTTTTGGTCCGTTTAACCAGACAGATGGATACCTTTTGAGCGTAAGAGATTGATCCTCACTGCTCCAATGCAGATATAAACCGGTGTCCTCGAGAGCATCTGATGCGAGCTCGACTGCATCAACCAGGACGGCAGCCCCTTTATGCTCGGCTAATATGCCCTGCAGCATCTTGATGTCGCCCTGCAGAGCCGACCGGGCGATCTTGCTTGCCAACTCTGTCGCCCCGGGCTCGACCGGATTAAGCGGCGGAAACCGGTTCAAGGTCTCGTCGATCTCCTTTTTCGCCTGCTCAATTGGCGGAACCGCTTTTTCAGGAGCGACCTCAAGCGGTTCCAGCGGCAGAAAATCAAGTGCTCTGTTTGGCTGGAGCCCTCGAGGTCTTAATGGAAACACATCTCCCGGCTCAACCAACGAGCCCAGCCATACCTTTTGCGAAGGCGTCAGTTTCGGGGCTGGATCATCGACTCGGCGCAGCTTCAAATCGCCGCGCTTTTGACCGCCGACCTCAGCCTTGCCAGCCGGTTTCTCAGGCTTTGGATTCTCCCCAGCATCTGCCATCACCACCATAAACAAATCCGGCCGAACCTGAGGTTTATCCCGGAACGTTTGTGAAGCTTTGTCTGGCAGATGGGGCACATTAAAGGCGGGTTGTTCAACCAAGTGACCAACTCCTCAACTTATCGATTTACGCCAAGCACATTAGGGATTTATTCGCATCCTCGAATTTCTAGACAGCAGATGCGAAATTTAACCGCCGCTTTCCTTCTATAATGTGTTTACTCTTGGGATATTGTCGTACAGCTTGGAGGCCGATTGCAGCGACTTGACTATGTCTTAGCGACCATAGGACTGATCATTTTTCTTTTCTTCGCTGCTGTCGGCATGGACAAACCAGGCGTTTCAACTGCAGAAGGGCAACTGGCAATCGCACTGGCGGCGCCCATGACCTTTCCCTTTCATGAAGCGCCCACTCTCACTATTTTTGGCGTGAAGCTACCGCTCTTGCTTCAGCCCCACATCGGCTGCCCGCTTTCGATCATATATAAGCCGCTTCTGATGGCATCATTGCCTTATAATGCTGTCACCATCCGTGTGGTCACTGTTTTTTTCGGCGCCGTCGCCCTGGCGGGGGCATATTTCCTGGCGCGTTATATGTTCGCCGCACCAATAGCCGGTCTCGCTACGTTCCTTTACGCCGTGGATCCCAATCAGATTTTCAATTCACGTTGCGATTGGTCTCACACAACAGTTATGAACGTGGCAAAGACCTGGGCAATCTACCTGTTCCTTCAAGGCATGCAAGGCTCATCAATGCGCGCCCTGTTTCTATCAGGATTTCTGGTCGGCGTCTCATTATGGGACAAGCTCAGCTTCGCCTGGCTCGTCATCGCATTTGGTATCGCGCTGCTGATCTTGAAGCGCAAAGAGCTTTTCGCCATGACGCTGCAGAAGAAGCTCGTGTTTTGCTCCGGCGGAGTGGTTGGTGCAGCGCCCCTGATCATCGCCAATATTCCGTCTTGTATCAGCATTCTCTCGTTCTTCCTCGTCGGACCACCAACAACATTCGAGACGCGCTGGCATGTCTTTTTAAAAACGCTCGATGGCACGGCACTCAATGGTGTCTACAACGCCATGCCACCATGGGCGCCACCGCTGAACGCATTCACCGTCGAGCCACTGACCAGAACAACCGCTTTGATGAAGTCCGTGGAACTGACCGTGCAGCCCAATCCAGCACCCGTGTTATTGCTCGTCTCAATCGCCTCTCTTGTAGCACTCTGGACGATCCTGGCGCGTAAGAAAGAAAGCGCCGGCGATTCGGCAGGACGATTAGACTTGCACACCAGCTTGATCATGACGCTCATCCTCGCCATAGTTCTGGGTCTGCTCCCCCTGACGATGCGGGCCACGTACAGTCCGACGCATTTCTTTCTTTTGTATCCATTCATGCAATATCTGCTTGCATTCTCGTTCGTCCTGCCGTTCTT
>JAJPJO010000171.1 GCA_021324135.1 Pseudomonadota bacterium | reverse complement strand
CAATACTGGGGCGCTGCCGATCCGCGCTCCGATATCTATGCTCTCGGGGCGACAATGCACTTTCTTCTCACTGGCAAAGACCCGCTTGCCTTGCAGGTTTCATCGCCTAAGTTGGTCAATCCGGAAGTTACATCACATGTCGACAGCATAGTTGGTCGAGCGACTCAGCAAGATCAGTGGCTGCGCTTCCAGAGCGCACGAGAGATGAAGGAAGAGCTTCTTTATCGTCCTGTAGCGGAAAAACCCAAGCCGCAGAGAAAACTATATGTGGTGGCAGCATCAGTGGCATGCGTCGTTCTCTTCACCGGTGGTCTGTACATACTCGGCAGACTGGCAGAAGAGCGAAGCAATGAGGCGCAGCAAGTCAATACGCTGAGTGCTAAACAAAAGGATTTAATGCAGCATGAGCAGGAGCTCAAGAAGAAGGAGCACGATCTCAACGAAAAGGTTATCAAAACGTTTCAGGAAGATCTGAGCGGCGTGGACGAACCGAACGCAAAGACGGAAGCTGACGCTTCCAGCTTACTTTCGTCGCGAAAGCCGCTGGAAGAAGTCGACGAGCGCTCGCTTACCGATCCCGAAGGACTCTAAGCGAACCGTTGTCTAGCCGTGTGGATGAATCAATCCGAACGACATGCACAAAACGAAGGCACCGAATATGATGCGGTAGGCGACAAATACCCAGGTCGTATGACTCTGCAGGAACTTAATCAGCCAGGCGATCGATATGTAACTGAAGATTGTCGAAACGATGACGCCGACGGTGAGATTGATCAGATCGCTCTGTGCGAATGAAACGCCGACGACCTCCTTCAACTCCACTAATCCACTGAGCAAAACAGCCGGAATACCCAATAAAAAACTGAAGCGCGCCGCATCTGAGCGATTCAGTCCGAGCAGCAATGCTACCGTCAGAGTCGAGCCGCTTCGCGAGCAGCCGGGAATCAGAGCCAGTGCCTGGCCGAGCCCAACAAGAAGCCCGTCTTGAACGCCCATCTCATTCATTTTGCGTTTGTGCTTTGCCACCAGCTCCGCCACCATCAAAAATATTGCCATGACAATCGATGATGTCCCCACCACCCATAGTGCCCGCATGGGGCTGTCGGGTTGCTCGAGAATTTTCTTGACCAGCAATCCGATAATGCACACCGGAGCCGTGCCGAGAATAATGCAGGCAGCCAGCCGCAGATCGGCCGAACCGTAATTTTTCTCCTTCAATGCTTGAATCGAGCCGGTGGCAATCTGGACGAGATCTTTGAAAAAATAGGTCACCACGGCTATCGACGAACCAAGTTGAATGACCGCGCTATACGCCGCACCAGGATCCTGCCAGCCAAGCGCCGCCGGTATAACTCGCAAATGAGCCGAAGAGCTGATCGGCAAAAACTCAGTGAGACCCTGGATGACGCCTAATATGATCGCTTGCGTCAGGGTCACCGTATCGTGTGGCGTCAACATCTTTCAATTACTTCTCCCGGTCTATTCTTCCTTCTCCTCGTGGGACTCTTCCAGTCCGGCAAAGGCTGCTCGCAAGACTTCGATTTCGTGCGTATCATGACGCTCTTCGCTCGGTTTAGGTTCCGAGCCATCATGCTGATCTTCGTCGTGGTCATCTTTTGTGCCACCATCCGCGCCACCTTTCTTGACCAGGTGCACCCACGAACTCATCCCTTCTCGGGCGGAATCACCCTCATCAAGTCCGGCATCTCGAGGCTTGCCGCCCAATCTCACCAGCAGTTTATCTAGCGCATCGGCGGACTCCTGAGGCAGTGCCACGAACTCCAGGGCAATTACAGTTTTATTCGCCAGCCAATTATGCTCGACACGCAGAACCCTGGCCGTCAAACTTATGTCGCCTTCCTTGCTGTGCAAGATGGCTTGAATTTCACGACCGGACTCCACCTCGACCTGGTCGATGCGTGTGCTTTCCAGAGAGGTTCCGGATTTGCAGAGATCGATAGTCCTGAACTCTTGCTTTTCTCTTCCTTCTAGATCGAGTGACATGGTCACAGGAATATCGATCGAGACTCTGCTCACTTTGCGCTTCTGTGAAACGTGCTCGAGTTTGGGGGCGGCGCAGACAAGCACCGTTCGACCTTTTATGATTTGCGTTCCCAAAACGGTCGATTGCCACAACCCATTGAAAGTCAGACGCGGTGAGTCATTTACAAACCAGATTTTGGTGCCCTTCGGAAAAATCTTGTTGGGATCGCGGCTAGTTTTCACCTGCACGAGCAACTGATTGCCTACGCGCTCGACGATCGTGGCTCTACCGAAGCCGTATTCGCCGGGGCTAGACTCAACTTTAACCTTTACGATTGTGCCCGGTTGAAACATGCGACATCCCCTTGGCAGTGGCGGAGAACCAGACCATTATCTCATCTTATTTATAGACAAGACCAACGAATATGCCTGCGACTTTCGCACGGCGAACTCGAGCGTCACCTCATTTGATACATCCCGCACGGAGGCGCCCTCCTGCAGCCGTCTTTCGATGTATTGCTTAACGACGGCCATATCAACCTTTGTATCGGACTGGCTCTCAGCACCGGCGACCACCAGAGTGAACTCACCCTTGAGACGCTCTTCGCTCAACAAATCTGGCAATTCCTGAAGTGTAGTGCGGATGTGCTCTTCGAATCGTTTCGTCAATTCACGGCCCAGGCTGACTTTCCGGTTTCCGAATATCTCTTTCATCGCTTCCAGCGTTTTCAAGAGACTGTGCGGCGAGATGTAGAAAACGAGCGTTCTTGGCTCAGTTTTCAAATCTTGCAGCCGCCTCGACAAGTCCTGCTTTTTGTCCGGCAAGAATCCCTCAAAAACAAAACGATCGCTCGGCAGACCGCTTGCCACGAGCGCCTGAATGCAGGCAGTCGGACCCGGTATGGGCACGACCTCCATGCCGAGTGCGATTGCCTCAGCAACGATGCGGTCTCCCGGGTCTGAAATCAGCGGGGTTCCGGCATCACTGACCAGGGCAATTTTCTCATTGGCATCATGCGCTTGGCGCAGCAGGGCGCGTCTTGATTCCTCGTTGAATTTATGACAGCTCACCATCCTTTTATTTATGGCGAAGTGATTGAGCAGCTTGATCGTTACTCTCGTATCTTCGACCAGCAGCCAATCGACCTCCTGAAGGATGCGTTTAGCGCGCGAACTTATATCCTCGAGATTTCCAATCGGTGTCGAAATTATGAACAGGACTCCTGGCAACCTGCACCACCTTTAACAGTCTTTGTCAATCTGCCCTAAACTGAAGCCCACCGTCGAATTAGCCGATCGTTAATGTATCAAATAAAGGCTCGATATAAATTTTGCCGAGTGAGTTTTCTACAGGTTTTTGACAGTTGTAGATTTTTAATCGTCGAGTTTAATCGTTCCTGCTTGCTCAGAAAAAAAACATCGCTCCGCACATCAGAATCACTCTCTCGACTATGGCTATTTAAGCTCGATGTAGAGTATCGTAACTATTGATATGCACTCGCTCCACACGCTAGATCGCAAGTAAATTGCCATTGTCCAGGACCAGAGAACAAAAACGTGCATTCAAACAATTCCGGCTTGCAGTGGCAAGCTCCATATTTCGTAACATACTATATTCATCGCGCAGCCCTGAGGATATCCATGCCCTGGACGATGTCCTGGAGCTTTGCGACGAATATGCGATGAGGGGATTAATCGTCTGGCTTGCCACCAAATGTGGTTCAGCTGCATGGCTCTCATCTATACATCCTCATGATGCAAAGGATTTCGCGGCACTTGAAAGATTTTTTCTTTCCTTAAACATATATCCCTTCACCACAGTTTTACCTCAACCGTGCGATCCTGGCTTGGAAACAGGCTCTGCACATATATTCGATGCATGCTTGCATATCCTGGATAGTTCTTTCAGTCCATCAACGGAGTTGATCGGCTCGCTTTTCGAGCACATCACTTCCTACCAGATCGAAATTGCCGAAACGTCTGCTTTGAATATCCGAAGCGATGCAGACTTGAGATACGGCAGGCGAAAAAAAGGTCAATTCTATACGCCACCATGGGTGGTTGATTATTGCCTTGAAAAGAGCTTGCAGCAAGACTTAACGGATTTCATGAAATGCGTCCAACGGCGATTGGATATACAGAAGTCCGACTCCGGTCTTCCCCATGGTGAATCGGATTCACTATTGAGGATTATCGATCCCGCCT
>JAJPJO010000127.1 GCA_021324135.1 Pseudomonadota bacterium | reverse complement strand
GTTTTGGTGTTTAGTTTTGGTGTTTAGTTTTGGTGTTTAGTTTTGGTGTTTAGTTTTGGTGTTTAGTTTTGGTGTTTAGTTTTGGTGTTTAGTTTTGGTGTTTAGTTTTGGTGTTTAGCTTTGACTGATTAGATCGTCCAGAAAGCCTCTTCGCCATCGACTTTTCCATCGTCATAAACTTCAGTGCCGCTCCCGGAGGGAGGGGTCGGAACATTCAAAATGCCCTTCTTCTTCGGCTTATTTTTGGCTGCCTCAGTCAACGCCTCATCTTCCTCGGACAAAAGCGTCATTTCAGCCAAAACGCCATCGTGCTTTCCATTTGTATTGGTTTCAGATTCCTGAGTCACCCGCGCCGCCTCTCTTGAGGGGGTCTGAACGTCCTCATTTGCAGCGCCTGCCGTTTCATCATTGAGCGTCTGAGAATCAGCAATTGAATTTGCCCCATCCGTTTCACCACCAATGTGGACTCTGTATGGGAAGGGGTCATTGGACCTGAGGAGAAGGTCCATCCAATCGGAACCCTGCTCTGCGCTTTCAGAATCAGCCTCAGCAAATCCCTCAGCTGTGGCGCTCTGTTCCGTTGTCACAAATGCGTCAGTTTCAGCAAATCCCTCAGTTTCAGCAAATGCCTCAGGCATCGCGCTCGGCGCGTTTATCTCAAATGCCTCGGGCATCGCGCTCGCTGCGTTTATCTCAAATGCCTCAGCCTCGGCGTCGGAGTCACGGGCAACCAATTGCTGCTCTGCCAGCTCAACCGGTTTCTTAGACTGCTCGAAGCCGGCAAATTCCAAGGGCAGCAAAACATCCGAACTGCCGGTCAAATTCTTGCTGCGCATTTCCTTGAGCATACGCATGTCGCTGCGATCCAACCTGGCGAGCTGTTCCAGGTTCTGCTCATCGTCCTGTTCATCATCGTGGTCTTCGTCAGGCAAGTTCAACTCCGCCGTGGCGCTGGTTTCTTAGTCCTTTTAGCCGTGCCAAAAGCCTATCCTTATTATATGTGCGATTTCCAGTTGTAGCCGTTTCGCCACCTAGGTGCAGGCGCTGGCTGGACGGACCAGGCTTAATTTTGCGGTAATTATCATCAAATGCGACTATTCATGAGCTTCTTCGTGGATTTATACGCAGTTTTGATATATATGATTCGCGAATTCACAAATCCACTTGGCCACCTTAGTATAGTGGCATAGCGGTTCTCTTTTACCAAGCATCCAAAAATACCGGGGTGGGTTGGCCCTGGTACCCCTTTGACCTTACTAGGAGTTGCACCATGTTACTAGCAAAACGCACAAGAACTCCCCGTTATCGCCTCGGCGAACTCTTCCTCGAAGCCGGCATAATTTCTCCGAACGTCCTGAACAACAGCCTGCTGATCGCCAAAAGAACGGCAATGCCCATAGGACGCGTTCTGGTCATGTCGGGTCATGTCAGCGAGCTTGATATCGAATGCGCGATCAAGACGCAGGGCTCGATAAGAGAAGGGGCAATCGATGTTCAATTAGCTAAAGAACTCCTCCGTTTTGCCCACTGCCATCAAGTGACAATCGATGAAGCTTATAGACTCAACGGCATCAGCCGCGATCTTGGTCCTCTGAGCCGGCTTGGCAAATTGGTGTTGGCCGCCAGCCTGGTCAGCGAAGATGGTTTGCGTCAAGCCATGCGTTATTCGGAAAAGACCGGTTACCCGCTCGGTCAGTCGCTGGTTCACCTTGGTCTGCTTTCCGAAAAAACACTGATGACCTGCATTAACCTTCAAATTCTTTTGAGAGATGGTTACCTCACCTTCTTCGATACGGTCAAAGCCCTGCAATTCATCGAAAGAGATGGTGAAACATTTGATTCGCTTCTAGTCGCTCTCGGCATCGTTACACACAGCTCCAGACCACTGCCGAGAATTGGTGAGCTTCTTGTTGAAGCCGGTTTGATTTCCCTCGAGGACAGTATGGTCCTGGCTGAGCTTGGCACTGAAAAGGATATGCAATATGGTGAGTTGATTGCAGCGTATAACATCGTTTCGAAAAACGTCGTCGAAGCTGCCGTGCAACTCCAGAAGATGTTCGACAACCCGATGTTCACACGAGCTAGAGCTGCGCGTCTTCTTCATCTGGTCAATAAAATGGACACGACCATCGAGCATGTCATGGCTGAATTCGACGTCATAGAGCAAGGCGTGACATTGCTCCGCGCCGCCGGCGTTGTCGAGGAAGCCACTCTTCGCGAAACCGCGGTTTCGATCAAAGATTTTGAGATGAGCGTTGCAGAAGCTCTCATATTGCGCAGAGCCATCACCGCCCATCAAGCAAGAACAGCGCTAATGTGCTTGCATCAGATTCAATGCGGAACAATGTCTTACGAACAGGCGCTCAGCTGCCTGGCTCGTCAAGCAGGAACTTCCGTGCCTGAGGATGAAGGCGAGGAAGAAGCCGCCTAAAGTTTTAAAGGAGCCGCTCTCGATGTTCCGCCTCCCCACTATGGGCGGAACATCGCTCCCTTTTTCACGCGCGCTTTTTCCCGCTCGCTCTTTTAGGCCGCTCCGTCCCGCATAAACAACAACGTTTCAGACGTCTCAAAAGTTCAACAATTTGAGTGCAGAAAACATAAAAATTGCGGCGGCAAGATCAACAATTTGATCTATTGAATAGATCTGCTGAGCGTCCCAGTTATTCAGCGCGCCGGCGCCAATGCTGATGGAATCAAAGTCTCTGGGCATGTGCCAAATTCATGCTTAGGGCGTGACATATCTTATTTGTAAAATTTCAAAGCGCCTAAAAAGGTGGGCTCTGGAGATGCTTATGAGCGCTGGTTTTCCAAGGTCTAGCACGGCTACGCTATGTGAATCTTGACCCATATAGATATGTCAGACCCTAAGAGTTCACGAGGGAAGGGATGGGCATTACTAAGTCTCGACCCTTTTTCACGCGCCACTTTTTACGCTGCTTTTTCGCGCGCTCCTCTCACGCTCCCTTTTCAGCTGTGGACTTACTTGGCACTTTTTTCGACGAAATTGGTCATATGTGGCACTTTTACTCTTTGCATCCCGGTCATTTTTTGCCAAAAAAAGGACACGTTTGACACTTTTTGCGCCAAAAGTGGTCATATAAGTCCCAATCGAATGTGCGCCGCCGGAATAGCAATCGGGGACTCGGCGCCGGAATAGCAATCGTGGGCTCGCCGTCGGAATAGCATCAAACTGATATCATGAATGCGAATTTGCGAAGGGAGAAGTTATGTCATCATCCATGACTTGGGCAAAACGTTTTTTCACGGCTGCAAATGCATTCAGCTCTGCAACAATTGCAGCTGGGTTGATCGCCTCATCTGGTCTTCTTGCAATCGCGGCGCCGGAAACCGTTCAGCTAATCGGATCCATAGACAATCATTTCGGCATCAACATGACGTACACTCGCGACGGTGAAAAAATCGAAGGAAGTTACAGGTACGGAACCAGCAAGAAAGCGCTCACCATCAAGGGTACAATCGATGGCAGCGGAAAGTTCAGAGCGCAAGAATCTGATGCCTCCGGTCACAAAACCGGCTCATTTAGCGGTCAACTCATCGATAGCAAGCGCATCGTGGGAACGTGGTCAAAGCCTGATGGTGACGCGGCAAGCGCTGTTCCATTTTTGCTTTGCCTGACAGGCAAACCTGGTGTGCTCGACCAGGGAAAGGACGGCATTCTTCTTACGCAGCAAAAGAAACGACTCGCAAAGATCGGTCATCCAACCAGCCCACAAGCGGACATCAGCCTGCCTGTCGTGAACGCATCACTTATCGATGACAAACATGTGGCAGAGCTCCTGCAAAATGCGCTCTCAGTCAAAAACATGAGCGGACAAAGCATGAATGAATGGATGGATGGTGGTTGGCTTGACGAGATGAACTATGTCGTCAACTACAATCGCAATTACCTACTTGATTGCGATCTCAACATAAGCGGATGTGCAGCGTACCCCAGCGGTGTTACACGTCATCTTCTTCTCGACACAAAGACCGGCAAAAGACTGAAGGCAATCGATGTGTTCAAAGCTGACACAATCAAAGCTCTCAAAGACTTAGTCAACAAGAAGATTGATGCCGAGGCTAAGCAAGCGATCAATCAAACCGCTTCGGAGCAAAATGAAGATCTCGAGACGGTGAAGGAACTGCTGAAGGAGGGTCGAAAAGGCGACCCGCTGGAGGTTTTCAGCATCAACGATAAAGGTGTGACATTCAGGCATGACTGGAGTTTTCCTCATGCCGCTCTTGCACTTCAACCGGACGGAACATATTTCTTTCCGTTCTCGGAGTTGGCATCTTATATCAAACATGATGGTCCCCTTGGTGTATTCGTGAAGTAATCGATGTGGTGCAGCTGATGTTATGCAATGCAAGCAAGAAAAGACGGGCTCGCTTTTCTGGTATCGTATTCAGTACCATATGCTTAAGCCTGCTTAGTACTTCCGCCACAATTGCGCAGGATCAGCAAGATCGAGCGGACCGGATGCGGCAACTCATCAGGCAACGAATCAGGGAGCGCATCGAGGCGAGAAACGGCGGCATGCCTCTTCGCCAACAACAACAGCAGCCGCCGCAACAACAACAACAACAACAACAACAGCAGCAACAACAGCAACAATCCACAGTCGGTCAAAGCAGCAATCCCAATTTCAAAGCAATCGACTCCAGCATAAAGAGCCCGTCGAGGCCTAAAGAGTTACCATTCAAACTGAGCGTGCCTCTGCAAGCCGGTAAGTATCCGGTTATCATTCTCTCTCACGGAGCGGGCGGATCGTCTGACGGCAACGTCAATCTCATCGAGCGTTGGGTGGGCGATGGATTCGTCTGCATTCAACCCGTTCATTCCGACTCCGTGAAACTGATGCGATCGAGCGGACAATCCGCCAACCTTCGAGATGCTCTCGATGCGACAAACGACCCGCGCAACTGGATCAATCGCGTGCAAGACATAAAGGACATTCTCGACTCACTCGATACGATCGCAAGGCTTTGCCCGGGCATATCTATGGATACACAGGCAATCGGGCTTGGCGGTCATTCATTCGGCGCTTTTACGACTGAGCTGATTGCCGGTGTCAAGCCGCCTCAAAAAGCGCACACGGCAAGTTGCCGCGATGATCGCATCAAAGCGGCTCTTCTACTTTCTCCCCAGGGCGTTTTTCGAAACGGTCCGCTCGGTTTCGATGACCGGAACGCCTTCAGCCAACTGCACATTCCTTGTATGGTGATGACCGGTACTAACGATAAAGGACAGGGTAACGAGACAGCAGAGTGGCGCTGCGAGCCGTTTCAATTTGCACCGCCTGGAAATAAATTTCTGGTCTTCTTCAATCAAGCCAGCCACATGACGTTTGGCGGAAGAAAAAGCGATGGCTCCTCGCGCTTTCAAAGATCAATGGCGATGGGCCGTAATGTCGAGGATACGAGCTACCTTTATCCATACATCGAGCAAGAAAGTGATCTGTTCTGGCGCGCTTTTTTGAAAAACGATTCAGCCGCTTTGGCTCAGCTCAAAGGCAAAAAGCTGCCCGAAAATATTGGCTATGTAAAAACGAGATAGAGTACGGAAACCTTGCCTTATAGCGATGGCTGATACTCGAAGTGAATGCGGTTTACTCGACGCGCATGAGATTACTTCCAGCGAACGACATCTGATTTACTCGAAGCGAATGACGTTGCGAACTGGATCGATCGTGTAGCGCAAGCCGTTTAAAAACGACTGCCCGAGGAGCGGTTTTGGAAAATTGGAGTTGAGGATCATTTGAGCCGGCACATTTCGACGTTCGATCGGACCGAGCACAATGCTGTCTATGTAGAACTCGAATCCCTCCCTGACACCTCCAACCCCGCCACTCTTCCCTCGGGCTGCTGCGACCGGCCTGTTCAATCCACATTGAGCCAGATGCCTGTCGGCGAACGCCACGGTTTGCGCGCCAGTGTCCAAAATCATCTCGCATTCTCTGCCGTTTATCTTAGGCCGAATGATTATGTGCTCGCCTTCGCGAAAAAACGGCACTTCCCGATCGGATGAGTGGATGGCGACTCCGCCTTTGGCTGCCGGTTTTTTAAAAATGATCATGTGCTGTGCATCATCGATTTCATACGGCACATCCTTGAAAAAGCTCTGCCCGAGGAGCGGAACACGCATGCTACTGGCGTTGTTATTGAGCATGGCCGCCTCGTCTTCCTCGACCATGATCGCCATCTGGCGCTTCAATTGACCTAATTGAACCTCGGCAATTGCGACGTAGAACTGAGCCTCACCGCCGACTCCTTTCATGCTGCCACCGGAGCTCGTACGATGCACGACTACGCCATGCTGGTTCAAATAACTCTGCGGGCACATCGTCGGCTCGGCACCGGTGTCGAACAGCATTGTAACTGGAGCGCCGTTTATCTGAGCGTGCACGAACATGTGACCGCCGAATCCCTTTTTATAAGGAATCTCAACCTCATCCGGCAAACCCGTCCAGTCGATGCCTTTGTTGAGCGGGTTGTTCTCAACCGCTTTGCGCACCGATGGATCTAGTTTGATCAATGTTTTGATGGCATTCTGGGCGACGGTGGTTTGCGAATACTTCGTCACTACAAATTTGTATGCCAGAATCGCCTCTTTCAGTTTGCCCATCTGGTGATAGCAGAGAGCACGATAATAAGCGGCATTAGCAGCTTGATTCGCGGGAATGTCCGCCGCCTCGAATTGCCCGAGAGCTTCACTGAATTTCTTATTGTTATACAGCGCCACGCCGCGATCGTAGGATGATCCGGCGGCGTTCGGCTGCGATTGCCCCGGAGCTTGTGCTTGCACAGCATGAGCAATGAATGAAGCAATCACTAGAATGAAGACTGTAACGCCCAAAGATTTCATACAGTCCGCCCGCTGCTAAGTCGCCGTTCGCCCGGAGATCTTGCTCGACATATCTATTATGCCCAGCGCTAAACAGTCTACCCTGACCCTGAGGCTGATGCTTCGCTCAATGAAAGCGGACCACGTTACAGGTGGGATCGATTGTGTACTTGAGCGGCGCCAGGAAGGTTTGCCCCAGAAGCGGTCGAGAAATCTTGCTGTTCATCAAAACATTGGCTTCGATATCGCTTTGCTGCACGGGTCCGACCCTCACATTGGCGATGTTAAAAACGAATGACTCTCGCTTGCCTTCGGCTCCGCGTCTGACGCTGCTGCGGGAATCGACGGGTCGATTGAGCCCGACCAGGGGGAGTTGCCGGTCGGCGAAGCACACCTGGCTGGCACCGGTGTCCAGAATCATTTTGCACTCTCTGCCGTTGACGGCGACCGGAAGAACTATATGGTCGTTTTCTCTTTCATAGGGAACTTCCCGGGCGTCGAGGATGTGCTTTTTTGGTATCGCTCGCGGTGCGCGTAATGTGATCGTCTTGCCGGGTCCATCGATGTCGATGATGTAATCGCGAAAGAGACTTTGCCCGACGATGGGACAGTTGTCGTAGAAGGGATACAGGCTGTCGGGGCTGTCCTGCTCCACATAGAGCTGCTCATCCCTGACGATCGGACCGACGGAGATACGCACTGAAGCAACACGCGTGGACGATTCACCTGATGCTCCGGCTGCCCGATCCTTGGCTTTGAATTTCACGTTTATACGATTCTTATCGAGAAAGCTCTGCCGGCAAAACATGACACTGCTGCCGGTATCAAACAGCATTTTTGTTTCCTTGCCGTTTATCGCTCCATCGACATACATACGGCCGTCCATGGCTTCTTCGCTGAACTTGAGAACGTAATCACCGCTAGGAGGAGCGGATGCGGCGGCGGTGTCTCGGAGAGAGTTGCCGAGCTCTCCTTTTCCAAAGGCAGTGCGCACGTCTTTGCCGGATGCGGCGGTAAGGGAGCCGGGTTGGTTCGCGTAAAGCTCGGCACCCAGTTGCTTCATATGACCGAAGGCGGCATTGGCGACGGATGAGGCCGGGTACTTTGTGCAAACGAACTTGAAGGCATCGTGCGCCGCCTGCGTCTGACCCATTTGCTGATAGCAAACAGCTACATAGTACGCCGATTGTGGACGCTGGACCCCCGCATCATGAGCATTCCGGAAGTATGTCAGCGCCTCTTCGTAGCGTTGATGCTTGTAGAGTTCCATCCCTTTGTCGAACAGAGCATCATTCTGTTTGTTCTGCGCCAGGGCGGAGGCGCACAAAAGCAGAGCAAAGAGCAGTGCCAGACAGAGGGATTGATAACGATGCATGAGCGACAGTCGTGCTTCAATTCAGCGCTACAAATACATTATTCATTGTAGCGTCATTCAGACGGCGGCATTCTCAACCTGCAGCTTGCTGAGCTGGTCAGCTTGCACAGGATTCTCTTTGAAGAAACGCTCCACCAGGTTGGTGACTTTCAAGGTGTCGAGGACGGGTCCTTCCACCTCCACCCAACGAAATAACAGAGCTCGGTGCAAAGGAACCTTGCTTTGAATCAAGTTGACCAATGCCTCACCGCTCAATTTGAAACAGATCTGCGGGCGCTCGTCCGAGGGCTCGAAGCGCTCGAGCACCGATTGTCCTTCAATGAGCTTCAGGAGCCAGCGCGGCTCACTCGCTTCCTTGATGATAAAACCGATCGAGTGGCCTTGTGCCAGGGCTTTATCCAGCAAGCTGCCCTTATTGAGCAGACCGGGCAGAAATTCCTCGAAGTAATATTTCGCCAGACGGTCGGAGTAGCCCACACCGGAATCTTTTTTCTCGAGCGGCTCGCCCCAGTTAACAGCCGCCGCTTTGGCAATGATTCGCTCGAAGTACGACTCATCCACCTGCACGGGCGGAATGTGGTAGCGACCGGCCACCTCGAAGAGATTGCGATTTTTTACCATGACGTTATCATTGAGAAGCTTTTGCAAAGCCGCCGGCAGACCGAGCTTGTCTTCATCGGCGTCCTGTATGTTTATGCCGCCCAGAGCTTTGCCGAGGAAACCGAGCCATTCCATGTTCAACAATGTATTGGTCGGAATGAGATTCAAAATCCTGGTGCGCTGATCGTCCTCTAAAAATCTCCAGAAAGTATAGACGGCCGTATCGATCGGCATGAACCAAAGTGTCGAATTCGGATTGAAGCTCAACTCCAGCTCTTTCTTGCGCGAAGCGCTGCTCTTAAGGGCGATCGCCTTCTGGTGGACTTCTCGCAACAATGGATAGAGCCCGGTGTAATTGAGAGTGGAACCGTCGTCGGTGGCACCGGACAAGATCGGCAGCCGCACCAGATACCATGGCGATTCCCATTTGGAAAGCTTATCGAGAAGACGCAACTCGTATTGCTGGCAAATGCCTTCCCAGGTTGTTTGAGGCTTGCGCCGGGCGAACTCCAGCTCCTCGGGCACAACGCCGTCGGATTGAATGCCGCCGTAGAGAGACGAAATTATGAACAAAGGCGCGCCTTTGCAAATTGCCAAAATGTCCATCAATTCGCCGGCCGACCAGGGGGCTCGGGGAGCCCTGGATTCATCAAAATTGGGCGGCAAGCCGGCAAAAATGATCGCATCATATACGGTGCCTTTGCGAAATTCGATTGGATCGACAATCTTGATGCGATCTTGAAACGCCTTGGCCTTTCCATGACCGCCGAAGGCCTTTTCAATGGCAGCTTGCGCGGCCGATCTCAAGTCAAGGGGTGACAGGCTGAGAAGATTGATTGAGCTCTTACAAGCCACGTGCACATGCCAGCCCTTCTTGACGAGCCAGGCAATCAAAGGACCAGTGAAGCTGGAAACAGGACCCCATATGTAAGCAGTTCTTTGTGGCGTCGCCATTTGATGTCATCCCTTGACTTCGTCTTCCGACCTTGTCCGGCACGTCATAATCGCTGATTTCAATATCGCCGGATATCGACAGCGAAGGAGGTCTCTGTGAATCATCAATATCTTACAACCAGTCATGTGATATTCACTTTCAAGGCTTGTAAAGAGCCTCTTTTCTTAACAATGCAGCAACCTAGCCGGATGCAACTCAGCAGCTAAGCGATCGGCGATCCAGCTTTTGGAAGGTCAAGGATGAGCGATTTCAGCAGAATTTCTGCACCAGATATGGTGCGGTCGCCATCGCCTTGAAGTTAGATAAGCTTTGAAAAATCCATTGATGATTCGCTGACGCAGGTGTTGGCGAGCTTGTCGCCAATCCGCCTCCCGTCTGCTTGCTTTGCCGTCAGCCACAACTCGGCTGGAATATAGACGATGACATAGACGGTGCAAAAGAGTTGAAAGGCATGAAAGATAAAGGCGCTCACATTGCCGAGCGGAAGGAATTTGATCACCTCGAGCAAGCCCATGAAGATTAGCGGCACGAAGAACAGGATGTTGCGTTTGATCGACTGCATAAGCGTGGGGCGTTTCCCGGTCGATGCATCAACCACCTGCAAGCCCATGAGATTCTTGCCCAGACCGCGCCCTTGAAAGAAAAAATCCCGGCAGATCATAAAGAGCATGATCACGGTCTGCTGCGTCAGTATCTTGGCTACCGGAACGAGCATGTTCACGATCCAGATGATCGCCAGAGCCACCAGACTGAAAACAAATGCACCGATGACATCGATCATCAGGGCGATGCCGCGTTTGGCAGGGCTCACGCCAGCCGTCGCCTCGGATTGCTCGGCCTCATCCTGCGGCACATCGGCGGTATTGCGCCTGCCCGCGCCCGGGCGGCGAAAGCGGCTGCTGTCTAAGCGGCGCCCACCATTAGATTCATTGTCCGGAGAATTCGTCATTGCATTATCTGACTCTGCTTGAGCTCGATCAGAGGCTAACGAGGCCCGCTGTTTGTCCTCGTCTCTAAAGGGTCTGCCTGGTTGGCGCCCCGGTCCGCTAGATGACCTGGTCATGACTGTGTTCTTCCCAGTTCGGGCTCGATTCAAGCAGGCTCATGGACCCCGGGTCCGCCCGTTTTATCCTCGGCCGGATGATGATATTTCGCTCAGATTCAATTTGGAACAAATAGTGAGAAGTGCGTCCTCTAGCTGCACAGGACCGATAAAATCAAAGTGAGACGCAGGCGCGCTCGCTTTGATGAGAGGGAAACGTTATGGCACAGAACGGCAGAGAAACTGTAATTGTTGATGGATTGCGAACGCCATTCGGCAAACTGGGCGGAGGTCTGTCTTCCGTCGCAGCCATCGATCTGGCCGCGCCGCTGATCAGAGCCATGGTCAAGAATAACGAATTGAAGACCGACGCCATC
>JAJPJO010000396.1 GCA_021324135.1 Pseudomonadota bacterium | reverse complement strand
CCCTGAGCTAACCGATCGATCATGTTGGTACTGCATGCGGTGGCAACAGCACGGCAACCGCCGGGCCTCGAATGTGCCGAGAGATACTAAAATGCGAAATGCGGCTAGCCGGAAAGCGGAGGCGGGCCCATTTCTTCTCCAACGCTATGTTGACGGCTCATCGAGCACCAGGTGTGGAGTTCCTTCAAGCTCATTTTGCTGTGAACGAGAAACTGCTCCAGCACCATCATGTCGTATCGTGAAATCTTAGTTTCTCCTCCGATCTCATCTTCAGAAAGATTGATAATCGTTTCGAAATACTTGGTGAGCAAGCGCAGCATCTCATACTCATCGGGTGTAAATGCCTGCGGATTCATCAAAGCAATCAACAGTTCCTCGCGGGTGATGCCGTCGTTGTTGGGGTCCAGCCTGCTGAAGTTTTTCGCCAGAAGCGCGCAAATGGTCGCCCCATCGAGGTAGCTCTCCTCCTCGTCGGGAGCGGCTTCGTTGCCGTGGATCAGCCAGCGGATATCGTTAAGCGCCTGTTGCGCAGCCTCTTCTCGTGCTTTCGACATTCCCATTACCAACGGTCACTCCCAGATTGGTCAATCACAATTATAGCCAGCGATTTGTGACAGAGGGCTGATCGTCCTTGTAAATTCGCAACGTCGCCCTTCAGGTCGCATTGTCCGGCTCAGAGAAAAACGGCCGCGCATTTGTCGAAATCGAGCCGTTGCAAATCCTCCCTGCGCATACAAATATACAATTCCCTTTTTTCAGCAAAATTCATTAGAGGCGGACCGGCGATCTTCCAGACAACCAGCCAATCATTCGCCGCATCGACAAGGTGGCGATAGTGGGGGTCTTGCGAACGTTTCTCATCGAAACTGATGCCGTTGGCATGAAAAGCTGCCATGACACACGCCAGAAAGCTTCGCTCACCAGAGGCCGGAAAAAGCTCGTGATCGGGTCTGGCGCCACCGGCAATAATAGGGCGGAGAGTGAATTCAGGCACGATATTGCCTGATAGCTGCTCAGCAATCGATTGGCTTTCTGCGACGAAACGCAATGCGTACCAGCCGCGGTCTTTGGCTCTGTAGCCGGCATAATCACGGGCTACGAAAAGCATGAGCATGCCGCTGAGCGGAGCCGCGCAAGAATCTACCGGAGTGTAATAGCTCGAAAGCTCCGCGAAATTCACCTGCGCCCAAAATTGCATGGGCAAACCCTGTTTGTCCAGCGGCCAGTCCGGGCTCGAAATGGAAGGCTGGCCGCCCACCCTTGAGACGTTGCTGGTGCGATTCTCTGCGGACTTGAGTATCTCGGCACTGTCCCTCTCGAGGGCTACGCAGACAAGCGCGATCGGGCTCTGCCGTTTTCCCGGATTGGCATCATCTATTTCTGTGTTGCTCATTATTAATCGGTGAGAAACGCTGATTGGCGCAAGCGATGATAAATCAACAAGACGAGGCTGGGTTACCAGGCCAAGCCGGAGCAAATCCGCTAAACTGGACCAGATTTTGGCTGATTCCACCGGGAGTATTATATGCGTTTGACTACAACAGCAGCAGCTCTTGTGATAAGTGCGGGCCTGGCGTTGACCGGTGCCCTTGAAGCCAATACCCGGGCCGCGGATAAAAGTGCGAGCTCCAGCGGAGCCCAAAGCAGAGCGGCATTGAGCGTGACGTCAAAATCGTTTGCCGCCGGCGCGACCATTCCGAAGATATATACCGGCGAGGGCAAGGACATCTCACCGGAGATCAGCTGGGGACAGGCGCCAGCCGGCACTGCTGTCTTCGCGCTCACCTGTGAGGACCCGGATGCGCCAAATGGACGATGGTTTCACTGGATCATATTCAATATACCGGCCCAGTCCCACGCTCTTAAGGAGGGAACCGATAAGACCGCGGTGCTCAAGGATGGAAGCGAGCAGGGGACGAACGACTTCGGCAAGATCGGCTACAACGGTCCGATGCCGCCCCCAGGAGCAGGCGTGCATCATTATCATTTCAACGTTTTTGCCCTGGACAAGAAGCTGACGCTTAAGGCAGGATGTGACAAACGGCAATTTTATGCTGCTGCCAGAGGGCATGTGCTCGCTCAGGGTGCGGTGATTGGTTTGTATCAGCGATAAAGGCAAGAAAAAGGCAGTCCCGGGATCCCGTCACCATGTCAAAGAAAGCAAAACTGAGCGCGCTGATTCTCGTCGGTTTATTCCTCGTGATGCTTGTCGCTCTGCCGATCTCGAATTTCTTCCTGGCTAGAGATTTGCTGCCTGTAACTGATGGAATAGCTGAATTTAAGCCAGTCTCGCTCATTCTGCAAAACAAGTGCGCCGACTGCCATTCGCCGGACATGACTGTTTATCCTCTCTACACTAAGCTGCCAATCGCCAGCCAGTTGATCGCAAAAGACCGCGAAGAAGCACAGCAAAACATGCTCTTCAATCGCGAGCGGCTGAGCGGTAAGCAGCCGTTTAGCAAACTGGATCTGGCTCGCATTCAAAATGTGGTCGAAAATAATGAGATGCCGCCCGTTCAATACAAGCTAATGCATTGGAATGCCGGGTTGACTAAGGCAGATAAAGAGACAATTATTGAGTGGCTTCAGGCTGAGGCGGCGCAGTCGAAATCGAGTCAATGACGATTTCTTGGTGGCTCGAACCGCTAATATGTCGGCGATCCAGTAATATAGACTCAAAGTGTTGGATAAAACGATCAATTTAGCCGCTTTGAGATTTTGAGCTAATGAGAGACTCAGTTAAAAGACGATATGCCGTTGCCGCGGTCATTTTACTAAGCTCACCGCTTCTGTGTGTCGATTGTGCATCAGCCTCCTCTGAGCGCGCTTACCTTATCGCCCAAGCCGATCCGGGGCAAGCCGATCAGGGGCAAGCCGGCACGATCACACCTGAGAAGATTCGCTCGGTGGTTGAAATAACCCTTCGGCAAAGATGGCAACCTGCTGCACTGGCTGAGGGAGCATCCACCGAAGCCGAGTTCCGAGTCACATCGGCGGGGCAGATCGAGGGCGTCTCCATAAGGAACTCTGCCGGCAACTCCGACTTCGATCGCGCCTGTGTGGCGGCGATCGAGAAGACTGCACCCTTGCCGGCACTGCCATCGTATCTCGGGCTCAATCAATTGGCATTCGGAGCGACGTTTCACACCGGAAATCAGCCCTGGGTAGAGCTTCGCTTGCTTGATGGCGCACAGCGCTCCGCTCAAAACCCATCAAATCAATCGCAATTGATGCAGCCGTCTGCCGGTGCTCTTCAAGCTTCTGCCGGTAACATCAACGAGATCGGCACCCAGATGGGTTTACCTGAGCAGGGAGCGAACACTGCTCCCTCCGGCGGGCAAACCGGCGGCACATCCCCTGCTGCCAACCAAACGCAGCAGCCGTCCGGAAGCGGTACAAACGATATAAACCAGCGTGTTCTTTCATTGAACAATCAGGCTGTCGTGGCCATAAACGACAGTAATTATGAATACGCGATCAAGAAGTTGGAGGAAGCGCTGAAGCTCGATCCTACCTACAAGCACGCTCGCGAGAATCTGGCGATTGCATACAACAATTACGGACTCGAGTTGAAGAGCAGACCTTTTGATGCCCTCAAGGTTTTTCACAAGGCGCTCGCCCTCGATCCGAGCAATGAAAAGACGAAGCTGAACCTGGAGACGCTGATTCAATACATGGGTAAGAATCCCAAGTCATTCAAGGACAGACTGGATCTTGGTAACAAGTCGCTGGCCGGTGGCGATCTCGTCGGTGCCCGGATTGAGTTCGAGGCTGCCATGGCGATCAAACCGGATCCAATCATTCAGCAGAAATTGCAGCAGTTG
>JAJPJO010000386.1 GCA_021324135.1 Pseudomonadota bacterium | reverse complement strand
TAGGCGAGGCCGTGGACACCTATATGGTGCAATATTTGGGCTCCTGGTACCGGCAACGAGGCCGAAAATGGTCATTTTTGGCCTCGTCAAAAATCGTGCCTTCTCGAATTGGCAGCCAGATGCCGGTAGTATGTCTTTCCCTGGGCCTTGACCAATCGAATCCATTGCTTGCCCACGTTGCGTGTTCCATCCATTGTTCGCCTGTACTTGCTAGGGCAGCCAGTGTCGACCAATTGTACATGCGACCAATAGATCAAACCATATATACATACATTCATACATACATTCATACATACATTGCACCGGTCGTATTGTCGTATTGTTCTTTTATATATTCTACGACGATACAACCATATGACCATACCACTTTATGACCTTACGACCATACGATCTTGAGGCCCGTTGGCTGTTATTGCGTATAGTAAGCAAATTGACGTCCGAACGCCCGGAAGCCCAGCCGGAAATTCGCAGAACCTATAAAGGTTTATCCCTACTTGCTATGCCACTACCTTTAGTGGCATTCAATCTGGCACTGCATAACTTGTCTTGCATCATAAGGTCGACAACTGCATTAACAAGCCGCTTTCCTCCTTCTGCATTCATATGAGCTGTGTCATAGAAAACGTTTGAGGTAAAGCGCTCATCACCAAAGAAATCGTGATACACGAAACCGCGCTCCGTTGTTGCTTGCTTCACGAATTGTCGATATTCGTCGTAGACCCCTGGAGGAACCAGACTTACATTGACATTGGTGAGCGGCATGTTGACCACGACCAGCCGCACATCGGCTTCGCGTGCCGAATCGAGGAAGCGTTTGAAAAACTCCTTTTCGGTGTTGAAGATCTTGTCGTGGCGACTGCTGTAACGGGCAGCGTACTCCTGTGTGTTATCGGTAAATTCTCTGTCTTTATCGGGGCTCTCGGTCATCCAGCCTCGCTCGAGCTGAGCATTTATGTTCATCGTCAAAAGCTTCTCTTGTTCGCTTTCATCAAATGCCTTGCCATTACATATGGTGGCAACCGCCGGACGAGCACCGAGGCGGGCGAAATCGCTGAGTGATGCCTGCACATTCGGTTTGTTTCCCCAGAGATAGGCGACTTTACCGAGCACATAATCGGTTCGATCCCTCGGTTCCGGCAGTGCCAGATTCAAGAGAGGCTCCATGGCGATCAGTTTGCTGAGGTATTTAAAGGTCGGTGTAGTGCCAACGCAGTGAACCTTATTATCGATGAAGTCTCGTATGGACACGCCGAAAACGACAATCTTCGGTTTGTGCTCTTTCTTCATCAATGTCTCGAAGATTATCCAGTCATCGGAAACCAGACTGCCGGGCATAGCGAATGTGAAACACTTTGGTTTCGCGATTCCCAATTGGCTGGCTATGCGGTCTTCAGCATACACAGTTTCGTGATGGTCGACATAATCAATCGTTTTATTCAAATGTTTGGCATCGAGCATGGCGAGCGGATGAAGGAATAAAGATGAGCCAAGGAAAACCACATCCGGCGCCTGCGGCTGCCTTACATAGTCTCGAGTGGTCCAGTAAATCCAGCTGTGATCGGCGGGCAGTTTGTCGGCCGTCGGCTTACTGAACGGATTGATCAAGAGCAGAATCAAGTTTACCGACAGAACGAGAGCAATCACGCCTACGGCTTGACTCTTGAGGCTGAAGCTCTGGATTGCATCGAACTTGATCTTCACTGTCGATACCCGCCTTAAAATTGGAAGTAAATGAATTTCGGTGATGTGTCGGGTGAGAACACGAGCAGCAAAAGTGCCATCGATGCGACATAAACGATGTTCACCAAGGGTCGCGAGAACCATGTGCGGATAACGCTTAGTTGCTTTGCGCCCGGAAGCTCGTTTTGCTTTTCAGAGGCAGAACTCAGGTTGATCAGTCCGGCGAGCAATTGCCCGGCGAATAAAACCAGAAGTATGAGAGGAAGGATCATGAAAATAATCGGATCGGTGATGGTCGGAAGCGACAGAACCAGCTTGCTTCCAGCTGCCCGTTCCGGCGAGCTGAGGAAGAGAAGTCTGGAGATAATCTCCATCGCAATGGCAAATGAATCCGCTCTGAAGAATACCCAACCAATGCAGACACAATGGAATGTAAACACAACCGACAACACCCGCCCCAGTTTGGAATCGAGCAATCTGCGCAGCACCACCAGTGGTTCGCTCAAGCGAAGAAACTCCTTGTGCAAAATCAATAACAATCCATGATAAGCGCCCCAAACCACAAAGTGCATCGCCGCACCATGCCAGAGTCCGCCAAGAAGCATCGTGAGGAAGAGGTTTCTATATGTCGAAAGCCTTCCGCCTTTGCTGCCGCCGAGCGGGATGTAGAGATAATCCCTGAGCCAGGTCGATAATGAAATGTGCCAGCGATGCCAAAAATCTTGAATGCTACCGGCCAGATAAGGCAGCGAGAAATTTATGGGCACCTTGAACCCGAGCAACAGAGCCGATCCACGCGCCACGTCCGTATAACCGCAAAAGTCAAAATAAATTTGAAATGCAAATGCGTAAGTGGCCAGCCAGAGATCGAGGCCGCTGAGTAGCTCTGGATGCTTGAAGGCACTATCCACTACTACTGCCAGATTGTCTGCAAATATCACTTTCTTGAAAAGACCGAAGACCACCAGCTTGAAGCCCTCGTCGAAATCTTTCACCTTAAGATGCGTTTCTTCATCCAGCTGTGGAGCGAAGTCCTGATAACGTTTGATGGGCCCTGCTATCTGAGTCGGGAAAAAACTCGGGAAGAGCGCAAAATTGATGAACGACTTTATCGGCTTGCCGCCCTTGTATACATCAGATATGTAGTGAATGAATTCGAAAACGAAGAAGGAAATGCCGAGCGGCAGAATGATATTGAATGGGATAGCGGGAAGCTGCTTGCCGAGCGGTGAGAGACACTGATTGAGAACATCGAGGCTGAAGTATGCGTATTTGAAAATGCCGAGAACGACCAGGTTGGCAGCGATGCTGAGGATGAGCACTGCTTTGCGGTGAGTGCGGCTCGAGCTAACTAAACGACCAAGAACATAGTTGAGGACGGTCAATCCGAGAATGAGCAAACCATAAACCGGCTTCCAGCTCATGTAGAAAACATAGCTGGCGACCAGCAAAAATACGTTTCGCCACTTTCTTGGCACTGACCAATAAAGGACAAATACGATCGGAAGGAATGCAAGATAGGCGGCACTATTAAACAGCAAGCAGAAAGATTCTCCTCATCACTGTTTGCAATCAGCTCTTTTGCAACAAAGGTCGTGTGTAATGGTATTCCAAGTAGACAAGAGAAAGTGTGCTTTGAACTACTTTTTATCTGGTTTATATAATAGGTATAATTTTAGATCCGCTCAATTTCGCTTAAAGGCAAAGCCGATGCAGGTTCCATATTCAATTCTCGGGCTCGATGACGGCGCATCAAAAGCTGATATTGAAAGAGCTTACCAATCCTTGAGCGAGCGCTTGTCCGCCGGCAGCTTCCCACAACGTGCTGAGGCTCAAGTAAAGAAATGTCTTGCGGCGATACAGAATGCTTACAAATCTCTCAGCGAGAAAAAAACAATCACGCATGAGAGTGGCAGTAGCGCTCCAGATGAGAATGTGCAGCCGCAGAAAACCCATCCGAGGCTCGGACAAATTTGCGTTGCCTCAGGAATGATTTCAATGGAACAGTTGTGCGAAGCTGTTGAAGCGCAAATGGAAACTGGCCTGCCGCTCGGAGAGATACTGGAAAACAAGCAATTCATATCGCGCGTAGAGCTTGAAGGATTGCTGCTTGGCCAGGGTTTGATTGATGTCGAAACCGACACCAGGGATCTGATCGCAAAACGTCTCATGGCGATGAACCTGGCTTCAGCAGACATGATTCAGGTTGCTCAGATGGAACTGAAGTGGACGAATGGAACGATAGTCGACGTGTTCGTCAGGCACGGTTGGCTGGACGAGAAGCTTGCCGAGATTCTCTTCGAGTCCTGATCGATTCCGAATAACTTAAAAAGCTCATCGAGTAGGAACTTGATGAGCAATCTCCCGTCAGCCTCCCTGCAGGGTCCGGGAACAGTGAACATATAGTTTAGGTGAAAGATATGAAGACGCAGGGCAGAGTTATAGTCGCTGCTAGCATAGCGTTGCTTGTTGGCACGACTCAAGTGTACGCCAAAGGTGGTGGCGGTGGTGGCGGCGGCGCTGGCGCCGGCGCTGGTGCTGGTGCTGGAGGGCATGCCACCACTAGTGGTGGTATACATGGCAATCATTCAAGCAACGGCAATGGCAACGGCGGTAGTACCGGTGGCAACGATCACCACAGCAATTGGTGTCGTAGCAATGATCACGACCATGGTCACGGCCAAGGCGAAGGCAATGAGGGTGGCGGCCAGCATCACCACCATGGCGGACCACCTGGTTGTGGTGACAGTAACGATCATGGCGGCCACAACCATCATCAGGGACCACCTGGTTGTGGTGACAATGATGGTCATGGCGGCCATAACCATCATCAGGGACCACCTGGTTGCGGCGACAATGATGGTCATGGAACGGGGGGCGGAAGTCATCATTGCGGACCACCCGGTTGTCCGGATAATGATGGACACCACGGACATGGACAGCCAGGACCGCAAGGACCGCCTGGTCCTCCAGGACCACAAGGACCGCCTGGACCTCCAGGCAGCCCAGGTGCCGCAGGAGCGGCTGGACCGCCAGGTACAAACGGCATCAGCGGTACAAACGGCATGAACGGCATGAACGGTTCCAACGGCATGAACGGTACCAACGGCACCAATGGCACCAACGGTACAAACGGTCTCACTAGCTCAACGACGACCTCCACGACAACAACTACCTCTTCGACCGGTACTCCGATCTTAACGCCGGTACAGCCGATCAACGGCGTTAACGGCTTCAATGGCGGTTCGTCTTCAGGAGTGGGATCACCTGGTCAAACCAACCCGGTCTCCACACCCCTGAGCACTGAATCGACTTTTACGGGGTTCGGCGGCGGTGGTGGCTTCTTTGGTGGCGGCGCCTTCGGCGGTGGTTTCGGCGCACCGATGTACATTCCGACGGATGTACGACCGGTGCCAGGTCCGATGCAACTGGTTCGCTTACGATCCAATGCCGTTCCAATTGCGGTTGGTGTTCGAAACGTAACCAGCAACGGACATACAGAGACAGTCTCGGCGCCATTAATCACGGAATATTATTGGCCAAGAGCTATCGAAAGCGCAGCGGTTACCTCGTCGTATTCGAAGAGAACGACAAGAAGCTCGAAGATTGCCTACAGACACAAAAGCTGCAGCACAAAGCGGAGGAAGACACTATGAACAAGTACGCAAGAGCAGGCACACTGCTGGTCATGAGTTTGCTGCTCGGTACTTCGGCAGGCTACAGCAAAGAATGCAAAGGCCGTCATAGTGCCTATAAGCCGCACACATACAGCAAATCTGTAGTGATGACTGATCGCTCCGGGGTTGCCGGCGCCACAGTCAGGCTTGCCGAACAACGGCGCATGCAGCTGCGTGGTCGCGTCAGCAATCATTTGGAGCACCCAATGGCAATGGTGGGCGGCGAGCAACGATTCGCCCCGATTCAGACCCGGTATGGCACTATGCTCAGGAGCTCGTATGGCGACACCACCACAACGATGGTGCCTGCCGACTGGCTCCCGGCCACGGGAGTCAACGGTCCTTTCGATGGCGGTATGTCATACACGCCGCAATACAGGGATCAGATTGCTGCCTATTTGAGCCATTATCAATTGGTCGGTCCAATGTCAGTGGTTCAGACAGGAGCCGGTGCATTGCATCCAGCCGTGATCAGTAGCCAGGACGTGATTTTCAGCGGAGTCCCCCAGCGAGTCTCCGGATCGCTGGTAATGGAACGACCGGGATATGAAAACATCGATGTTGCTCAAGCAATACGCCAGCAACAGATTGCCCAATCGCGTCTGCGGCACAAACGCTATGTAGCTACAAGGACCGAGCGTTATCGCTCGAAAGTGAGCCGAACCTATTGATTTAGAAGTGCCATTTTTAAATCAATGTCGACTCCAATAATCCGAATTGCCGGCCATGGCCGGCAATTCGCTTTCATAGGCTGCCGGCACGGGAACACTCAAGAACTCAGGCACGTCTGCCCTCTCGACACTAAATGTGTTGATGTGTTTCCATGCTATGGCATCCCGAGGAATAACTGATGCAATCTAAGTTGTTAGTAAGCGCTCTTGCAATCATTCTTGCCGGCTTCACTGCAGCGCCGGCTCATGCACAAATCTTTGGACAAAACCCGCTCTCCAATCTGGTAGGCAACTATCTGCAAAGAGATCAAAACTGGCAAAACCGCCAGCAGAACCAAATCAGCCAGGATGTTAACAGTGGCTTGTTGACGCCTTATCAGGCTGGTCAGCTTCAAAATAAAGAGGCGCAGATCTCGCTTCAAGAACAAAAGTACATGAGCCAGAATGGTGGCTCGCTGACGCCCTGGCAACAAAGCAAGATACGCAGAGAATTGAAGGGCGTTTCCAGGAAAATACACAATGATGTGCGTAACAACACTGGCGGCTCAGTGCTTGGCAATCTATTCAATGGCGGTTATACACCGGCTTATTACAATACAAATCCAGGGCTCATCACTCCGGTAACCGGTAATCCGGTCCCGTACACAAGCAACGTATATCCATATACAAACAATGTCTACGGCAACCCCGGCTATTACAACCGCTATACACACCGCCACTGGTGGCACTAGTCCGCCGAAAGTGTGATCGCGAATCATCCTTTGTGATGATGTTTGCAAAGGACGAATCGCAAATAATAATGGCATAGAAATTGAAGAACGGCTTACCCAAGCATAACCCTCTTAAGGGCTGTTTCAAAAGGAGTAAGCCGTTCTCGATTCTATTTGTGGATTTTTTGAAGCGCTGCTGAGAGCGCTAATTGCCCCTCAGTTGATTTTCTAAATCCTTGACCTGAGGCTCCAGTTGACGGCCGATTGCCGGGCTGAAGCGCTTTTGCTTATTTAGAAAATCATTCATTTGCTCGTACTGGCGTCGTTGCGCGGATACATCCTTGCCCTGGCTCTCCAGATTTCGCAGGCGAATCAGAAGCTGCACTCTGGGGACGAGGAGCGTACCGATGCGAGCAGGGGCGTCAGGACCGAAAAGCTCTTGAAAGCGGTTAAAAACAAAATCCTCAACATCATTTAGCTGCTGAACATCTCTCAATGACGCCGAGTTCTGATCTGCAACTGCCTCGCCGCGGCGAAGTTGCGCCTGGAGCATGACGACACTCTTCGCGAAGGCGTCAATCAGCGGATAAACTTTTGTTTTGTCAGAAGCATTGAGTCCGTTTTTAATCGTAGTCAGCTGATCCATGAGCGGTTGAAGCCGGGCATCCTCAGGAGCGATCGGCTGATTCTTCAACTGTCTGACACTGGCGCATAGCTTGGCGAGAGCGATGGCTTCCGCGTCGCTGGCAGCAGAAGCAGCAGCCGGCTTGACTTGATCGGTTTTGCTCGAGATAGACTCGCTTTTCGCCGCTGGGCTGGACTTTTTTTCAGGCACCACTGACGATGGCATTGATGATGTGCTCACATCCGTTTTGCCTGAGCCTGACGCCACCTTCCCTGGTGCGGTGCTGAAGATGGGCAAGTTCGGCGGAAACGGTGGCAAATCGGATACCTCCAGTTCGGTAGCCATTGCTTTGACTTCGGCTTTGACCCGGGCAAAATCATCCGGATTCATTCCGATGGAATGCTTTGAAAGATACGTGTCAAGCTGAGCATAACGGCCCCGTTGAGCAGAAACGTTTTTACCCTGATGCTCCAGCGCCCGCAAACGAAAAACCAATTTGACCCGCTGGGGCATAAACGGTCCGATTCTGCTGGGCGCATCTATTCCCAGAGTTTCGTTCAATCGAGCGAAAATGAGATCGTCGATCGCTAAGAAGGCCGGCAGGGCTTTAATACCTCCCGCCTTCACTCCCGGTGCCACTCCGGATGATGCCAAATCGGCGACGAGCGCATCGGTTTTACTCACGAAGTCTTTGATCAAAGAACAGGCTTTGTTAGTGTCTTTGGCATTCAAGGCGCTCTGAATTGCGCCAAGCTGATTGAGAAGTGCTTGTAGACGCGCATCATTAGCAGCCAGCGGCAGATTTCTCAGCCGACGCTCCGCATAGCACAACTGACCAAGCGCCACTGATTCAGCTTCCTTTGGTGCGGCCGGATCGGGCGTGCCGGCACTGCTTGTCGATACGACAGAAGCAGCCGCTCGGGAGGGGGCCACAGTTGGCTGATGAACATAGACGATTTTGGCAGGTGCAACAGATTTTGTGTTACTCGCATCGCGCGCCGAAGCGGTTTGAGGACTGACCTGCGCTGCTTCTTCACCCGCCATGTAATCTTGGTTGTGTACGGGCGGCAGAACATCGCAGTACAAAACCACCTTTTCTCCAAACGTCACTTTTTTTTCGTGCTTTATGTTCGGATGCTGATCGATGGCAATTTCGAAGCGATAGTGGTCTGGAGAGAGCTGGAAATGATTGCTGTGAAAGATCTGCTCGTTTCCTTTGTCGTTGAAAACGTGAATCTCAATCTGGTTGTAGTCCTTTGGTGTCTTGACCTGCACCTCGCCAACATACCACTGTGAATAAGCATACATTCCTATGCCTGCCAGAGCTGTGGCGATCGGGATGACGATCTGCGCCAGGACGTTCATTTTATCCGCGACCTTGACCGGCTTAGCGTCCGGCGTCGTGATCGTTTGAGGGTTTGGCAAGGGTTGCGAGGTACTTTGAAGCTGTTCCTGAGCAGACTTTAGCGGTTCTTGAGCCGAGGCTTGTATTGGCTGATTTTGATTGCCCGTCGAACTACTTTGTTCGGCTCCAAGCACTCCTGAACTCTTAACATCATCGTCGGGCATCATCATTACTCCAGAGGACTGAAACAGTTTATACGCGCAGGCTGCGCTCCTTAAAACGTGTTAACCACTTCGATGCATTTAAGATCCTAGTTTAGCAAGCATGACGGTTCAGGCATTAGCTTCTTGCTATCTGCGCAACAAAGGGGCCTGATCGGGTCTAATCGCGGCTCGCCTTTTTCCTTTTTTTTGTAGGCATTGGAATATCGTTACCGAGGAAACCTCGAAGATCAGAACAGCCACCACATCGTCTGTTCGGATCTAGTTTGAGCACGGTGCGGAATTCTTGTTTTGCCTCTTCCACCATCCCGCGGCTAAAATAGATCGCCCCAAGGACATTATGGGCGGTGGCACACTTAGAATCGAGTTGTGCCGCTTTCTTGGCTATCTCTTCAGCCTGGTCGCGTTTCCCTTGAGTAAATAACGTCCATGCCAGCCCCGCTTGCGCATCTGCATTACGAGGGTTGATGGCGATCACTTGCTCGTAGATTTTTTGAGCTTCCGTATTTTTTTTCTGACGCACAAGAGCATGCGCTTTCTTCATCAGGCTCTTGACTGACTCGCCGGCATAGGCAGCAGATTGAACACCATAAGCGACCAGGACCATCGCGATGATCATAATATCTACTCTGATCCTTTTTAAACGCACGTCGTGGTCCCTCATCTTCTATTGAGTGTAACGTGAGGGGGTCTGCCGAACAATCAGAACGGATTTTTTTGGTCTCTTGATGGTTTGACCCTACCGGTGGTGAAAAAGCCGCTCAAAAGCTCGTAGAATTGCGCAGCCGTAGATCATTGCCACGCCGCACTTTTCGGCGTTTTTTCCGGGCGATGAAACATAATATACATTATCGGACCTGCCGCCGCCGTGATTGAGGCGATCGCAAAGCCTCAGATGAAGGGTTCACCCGAGGCTTTGATGTGGTTAATTTGAAGCTAGCCGGCTTTAGTCTCCAGAACCCAATCGTTTGCCGCGGACCGATGTGGCGACCGGAGCGATAGACTGCTGTTGAGCCGTCAAGCCCAGAGGCTGCTGAGTTTGGGTGATCTGCTGAGCTTCGGCAATCAGTCCGACAGGACCAGATTTCCTCGCTTGAGTGAGCAAACCGGCACTTGTGCGCCCGAGCGTTTGTGATTGTGCTACTGATGTGGCACCGTTGGGCTGGCTGGACCAGTTATAGCTCGTCACACCTCTGCCGCCACCCGCGCGATTGGATGGCATTGCTGAGTGCAAGACCGGCATGCTCTGAGCACGGAGATTATTCGCAAGCGCTTGAACGGAGGTGAAGTGGCTGGCTACGGCCCCCTGATCTTTATCGCCGGTACCCAGGAGTCGATCGTAGACGCGTTGAACCCTTTCGTCTTCTCTATCACTTATCGCTTGTGCGCGATCCGGGTTATAGAAATACTGATCGGCAACTCGCTGCTTGCGCTCTTCGATGTTTACCAATTCCTGCTGAGTCGAATTCTCGTGCTTGTCGTACCACTTCGAGCCGAAGTTGCTGTAGGCGGTGATGTTGAATTGGTTATAGTTGACGAACGGATAGCATGCCATGCGCTCGTGCAGCACTTCATCAACGGTTTTGAATGTGGTGCCTTTGGACTGATAGCTGCGCGGAGGATTTTCTCCGACCGCCACCACGAAATCGCTGTTGGGTCTGCTCTTCTCGGACCACTCATCAAAGGATTGCAATTTGCTGCGCTCTGACATTTCCTGTGAGTGCGCATTGATGTGCGCAAGTTGCATTTGTTTGAAATAGGCGTTCTTCTGCTCACGGGTCAAACGGGGAGACAACCACACCTCATTCAACGCCGCTGCCAGTTTGGCTTCCTGGAGAAAATCTTGCGGATCCCAATATCCGAGCAAGCAGTGCAGAACCGTTCCATCAGCCGATAAGAAGAACATCTGTATGTTATGCGCACCAGCTCCGTTGGTCGTTTTGACTGCCAGAGCATCGGGGGCATGCATGTCGGAATTACCGACCCAGCCTGTTCCTCTGATGTCGTATGTGCCACAAACAAAATTTCTTCTCAATTCACTTATTACTTCTGGCGATGAGAGCGACACGGCTCTCAAACTATTTCCAGCACTTCAAGTATCGCCGCTCATCTTGCCGAGCATTAGAACCCATAGGACCATTTTGTGATCGCGTTTGGCTTGCTGTTCTGCCGAAGGTAAGTTTTCGTGCCAGCTAACCTGAGAAAACAACGTCGTCACTTTTCTTTGAGCGTCATCAGGCAAAACAACAGATGATGGTATGTCAGTTGCCTTCGCCATTGATGCGCCCAGGGTGGTTGTAGTTATGGCCGCGCTTAAGAGAGCCGCCAACATTTTCCGCGCCGACAGTCGTACCATTTCGATTCCCCCTGTATTAAATAAAAGGATGCGTCGATTCCAATTCCAGAGGTTGGATTGAGGGATGCTCTTGACAAGACGCTGCCTGTTAAATGTATGTTCCCGAGCTTAGATGAAGAAAAACCAGGGCGCCAAAAAAGCCGGCACTGGCACCGCTAAAGCCAAGTATTGGCAACGCTTCAGGCAGCCGGTCCAATCAGGCGATCGAGCATCTCTTTCGCTTCCTTATAATGCTTGCGATCGATTGTCATCTCCGTGTAAGCGTCGGCAACTCGCCTGGTCATTGGGTGATCGAAGCCGAAAATTTCCGCACGGATTTTGAAGGCTCGCTGGTAATAACTCTCAGCTTCTTCAAACTCACCAAAGGAATGGTAGATTACTGCCAGGTTATAACAAGCAGTGGCAACCTTGCTGTGCCATTCGTTCAGAACCGATTCATAGACAGAAAGCGCACTCTCAGCGTAAGTGATCGCCTCGTCCGTTTTCAATAAATTGAAGAAGATGCATGAGAGGAACATCTCGCAATCAGCCGTACGCACATCTTCAGTGCCGTATGTGGCGATCATGCATTCAAGAGCTCGCACTGCGAAAACTTCCGCTTCGTCAAAGCGACCTTCAGCGAAGTACAGCCCGGCAAGGCTGTCGAGGGCGAAGCCTCTTCGCCAATCTCGCTCTTCAAAGGCGTGAGATTCTGCAATTGCTTTCAGCCACATCGCCTCAGCATGCGCGAGATTGCCGCTCGCCTGCGCACGTTCGGCTTTAGTGCGAAACTCATCCCAATGGTCCTCGAGCTCTTTTTCTTTGCGAGGAACAGGAATGAGAGCCTTATGTTTTCCGGAATTCGATTGAACGATCCTCTGCACCAGTTGTCCAAAGTTGGAACTTTGGGTGGAATCGACAACTGCCGTAATCTGTGGAGGTAAAGGGCCGGGGAGCGTCGTCATGTTAGGTAAAGAGTAAAAACAGTCCCGCCAAGGGAGCTTTTGAGTGTTGTGAAGAGTATATGTATGATTTGTGGAATTATTGTGACATGGCCCAGGAGCCCGGGATCGCGCCTACTATCACATATCGGTGCTCTCAACTGCACAACAATACGATATTACGACAATACGACTGGATAGACATACGTATTATTAAAACTATGCATGCTTAAGTTGTTATTAATTCGTATTGTTGTATTATCAACCGTCTCGCTTGTCGACCATACATCAATAGCCATATGTCGATGCCAGAATGACTGTAGCTGATAAAGTCAGCTTCAGGCGAATAAAGCTCTTAAAATCTTCGGTTTGCCCCGCAATATCTAAAGTGGCCGATGCGGGGCTGGAAGATTAGTATCCAAGAAAGGTTTGAGCAAAGTAAGAGCCTATAAAGGCAAACCAGGTTTTACAATCAGCGTTTTGTGTACATATATTGAATATGATCAGAATGACAGCGCCTTCGGTGCTGCAGGAATCTCATTTGACTCTGTTCGGTGGAACCCCCTAACCCTTCCGGCTTCCCGAGGTTTAGCCCTCGGAATTCCAGTTTCTGCGATCTCGATGTTCAGCCAGCACTTCAACGTTCCAAAGCAGCACTACCGGGTTGATAAACACCCCGAGTTTCCTGAGCTGCAGAACTATGTCGAGCAGGCAGGCAAAATGAAGGGCATCAAGCATTGCTTCTATTGGGCCTCGGAAAAAACGAAGATTCAGTATACGCTGACGATTCACATAAAAGCGGAAACCAACGCAGTAGTAGAGCCGGAGTTCTGGATGCATGAGTCCAGCGAGCTGGGTCCGCGCATGCTGTGGTTTTACCGTACCGATGATTTAGGCATTATTTACTCTCAAATTCTGCAAGCAGTAGGCGCTCCCGATATCACGAAGGGCGAAAAGGAAAAGGCCGAAGCCGGGAGTCTGACGGATCGCTTCGGATCGGCCGGGCAGGTCCAAAATCGCTATGTGACACCAGGCAGCTCAACTGCCGCCCAGCAAACCGCAGCACCAAGGGCCCCCCTCGCTCAGCAGTTAAGCGGCGATTTGGGCGACCTGCCCATGTCGACTGTTCTGCAAATTGCCGCGAAGGAATCGGCAACAGGGAGGCTCTTGATTGAGTCGCCCGACATGGGCAATGCAGTAGTCAGCTTCCTGCACGGTAAGCCGGTACATGCCACCACTCCTTCTCAGTCGGGGCTGGAAGCATTATTGGAGCTGTTTGTTTGGGCACGAGGACGAATTACTTTTACCCAGGGCACCAAGGCTGATACCACATCCATTCAAAACACCTCCGAGCAGATACTTTATCAGGGAGCTCAACTCCTGGAAAACATAGGCTTCCTGCAGGAATGCGGGCTGGATGAAAGCTCTGCGGTCAGACAAGCTCCTCTGAACCTATCGGAACAAGAATTTGAGAAAAGAATTCTGGAAGGCCCGCCTCTGGGATTGGATTTGCAAAAACGATTCTATAGAAGCCTTGATGGCAACAGGGATTTGAAAGGCATTGCCGGCATGCTGGGCTTGACCGCCAGCCAATGGATTGGAATCACCTCTAATCTCCTGCGGCTCGGCCTTGTTTTGACTCCTGATGGGCGAAATATGCAATTCCAACAGCAGCAGCAAGCTGCCGGACAACAGCGAATGCCCGATGCCGCGGCAGCACAAACGGGCATGCCTCAACAGATGCCTATAGGCGCGGCTCCAGTTGCTTCAGTGCAAGCAACGCCACAGCCGATGCCACCACATATAGTGCAGACTCAACCAGCCGCCCCTGCTCAGCAGATGCCACCACCTGCAGTACCGCCGAATCACAGCCAGCCAGGCTCATTCGGCCGCAGCCAGGACTTGCAGTCGATCAGCCAAGATCGGCAATTTCAAGCGACTTCAGGTGGCTGGGGTCCGAATAGTTCAGGGCAAGGAAACCCGGCAAGCCCGGGGCCTAACAACACACCCGGGCCGAACCCAAATCCCCAGGCAACTACAGGCGGTTGGAATAATCAAGCAACCACCGGAGGCTGGAATAACCAAGCCACTACCGGTGGTTGGAATAAGCAGCCAGGCAATAACCCGCAAGCCACATCCGGTGCGTGGAACCAGCAAGCCTCCTCGGGGAACTGGAACCCGCAGGCTACGAGCGGCGGCTTTGGTGCAGCGGCAGCTTCGAGCAAGGCGCCGCTGCCGCCGAGTTCAATGTTTGGCAGCGGACCGCCGCCCGCCTCCGGAGGCGATCCTCCTTCTCCGGCTGTAGAGGCATTTATTACCACTTCCTTTACTGTGAATGATCTGGATACCGTACACATCGGTATTCCAAGCGCCGAGATTCCGTACAACCGAAACATTTCCAAATCGGTTTTGGCAGGATTATCAAATCCTGAGACCGGCATACTTTCCTTTGAGGCTCTTCAATTTCTGATCGAGCGTGAATTCGCCAGGTCCTACCGCTACAGCAACAGCTTCTCGCTGGTTGTTTTCTGCATGAAGTATAGATCGTCTGGAAAGGCGACGATGATGGCATCGAAAGTGGTATCACTGACCTGTAATGCCATTAATACAATTAAGCATGATGTCGATATGTTTGGCCATTTTGGCGAGAAAGGGTATGGATTGATACTCCCCAACGCCAACAGCACGCAAGCCGCCACCCTGGTGGATAAAATCACCACCAACCTCGTCCGCGTTTCACCCGAGCTGCAGCAATGCCGACCGGCGTTTTTCATAGGAATCGCATCCGTGCCGCATGATGCAAAGGATGTCGAGACCCTGATTGGCAACGCTCAGAAGGCAATGCTCGAAGCGGTCAAGCGTAATGTGACGCGCTTGCTTTACTCCGACATCAGTAAATAGATGCCGGGTTTAAGTTCTCCTTCCGTCAAACCGGCTCTGGTTTTCAACCTTGTACTTGCTCGTCTTCACCGTTTTGACTTTGCCTGAAATCATAACTGACTGCAGTGACCAGCTCGTCGTCGGTGCCCGATTGTTCGCCTGAAAGAACGCGCTCTGGTGCTTGTTTGCTGCCCTGGTCCGTCTCACCATCAAGCCTCGATGACTTTTTGGCCGCTTCATCGGTTTCTTGAATGAGACCCTGGTCTTTCATAAGCGCTAATATCGCGGACAATACCATGAGCGGCATGCGAAACAGGTGCGTTGTATCGCTGGTTGAGACTACTGTGATTGAGCCAGCCGTAGCCTTTGACTGACTGAGGATTGACTTGATCTGATCGCGCTCGATGCTTACGCGCGTAGCGCCCAGGGATTGCGAGATCAACTCGGGGACGAAGACAAGCCGCCTGTCGGTAATAACGAAGCGGCCCGGACGGTCCCGATAGAAGACAAGCAGAAATTGCCCCAGTACGGATTCTCCTGGTTGTGGTTTAAAACGAGATCCAATGAACAGCGCACCGAATATGCCACCAAATGCCAGAAAGATTCCCGCCCATACGGCTAAGAACATGCCGATAAACTTGTGCCAGGACTGATTTATGCGAATGAAGTTGGCGGTCATGCCATTGCGAAAGGCGCCCGGGTAATCTCCGGCTTGCGACAGCGCAAAACCCAGGTGACCACGGGCAGTGGCATCCTGCGGCGCAAGCTCGACGGCATGCTTATATGCATCGAGGGCGTCCTTCGTTTTCCCGCTCTTCTGATAGCAACTGCCCAAACCTATGTAGGCAGCCGCCGATCCCTGATCCAGCTCCAGGACGCGCTGATATGCAGCCATCGCTTGCGGAACTTCGCCATTGCTGGCCAGGACATCGCCGAGATAGAGGCAGGCTGAGGCGTTGTTTGGATCAAGCTCAAGGGCGCGCTGCAGAGCCAATTTGGCTTGTTGCGCCTTGCCGAGATTGGCCAGTGAAAAGCCAAGAACAGTGTAGGGATATGCATGATTTGCATCCAGCTTTATCGCTTGATTGGCATATCTGACTGCCTCGCGATAATTTTCGGAGACTGAATACAACCAGGCCAGCTCTGAGTAATACTCTGCTACATTTGGATCGGTCGCGATACTTGCCTTAAGCTGTTCTATGGCATCCGGGTATCGGCCGGCCAGATAGAGCGTCCGTGCCAGACGCTCACGAATACGAGGAACTTCATCCGGTTCAGCCTGGGAAGCGGAGTTCACGGCATGTTCCAGCAGATCGATAGACTGGCTGTATCTTCTTTCTCGGCAGAAGCGATCGGCTTTCTCAAATATTGCTGTAAGCTGCTGATCATCCTCTGCAGATGCGCAATCGGGCCGAAGTAAAAGGCACCCACTGCTCAGAATTGCGATACCAATCCCGATGGCAATTTGTTTTTTGACTGTGGCTGTATTTCTCAAGATCCAAATCCACTAAATGCACCTACTATATGTCATATCATTTTCAATCACAACCGCGCTTTCTTGCGCTATCCTATTGGTTTGCCGTATCGAAATGAGATTGATTGGATAGATATATGACTCCGCCCCTTAGAGGTATTAAGGTTCTTGATTTCACGCACCTCTTGCCTGGCGAGCTGTGTGCAACGCTGCTCAGTGACATGGGTGCTGAAGTCCTGCGCATTGAGTCACCCGTTCGCGGACTGGCACATAAATTGCCGCCGGTAATTGAAGGTGAAAGCCTTTTCTACTGGAGTATGCAGCGCAATAAGGAACGTTTGAGCGTCGATCTCAAAACAAGCGAAGGACAAGATCTCGTCAAACGCCTCATTCAGGAATTCGATGTTGTAATCGAAAATTTTCGACCCGGTGTGATGGAGAGACTCGGGCTTGGATACAACGAATTGTCGGCAATTAACGACCGGATCATTTATTTGTCGATTTCCGGCTACGGTCATAACTCGCCTAAACGAGATACGCCCTGCCATGACTTGAACTTAATCGCCGAAACCGGCGTCTTGAGCCTCAATAGCCGGGAAGGCGAGCGTCCGGTCTTGCCCGCTATTCCGATTGGCGATTACATGTCAGGTCTGATAGCGGCCTTCTCGCTTCTAGGGGCGCTCTACGAGCGTTGCTCCAGTGGCAGAGGCCGTGCGCTTGATATCAGCATGCAAGACTGCACCTTATCGTCGCTCAACGTCCTCGGGTCATGTGTTCTCTACACCGGCAAATCGCCAGCTGAAGCCGGATTCGCTTATCCGAAGGAGATGCCCAATTATAATGTCTATGAATGCTCGGACGGCAGGTACCTGGCGGTTGCTTGCTTGGAAAGGCCATTCTGGTCGGCCTTTTGTCAGATCATTGCCGAGCCTGACATGGAGCCTTTGATCGAGAATCAGGCGATGCACGAGCAGTTGATCGCTCGGATTGCCGCCTGCATCAAGAAACGAAGCCTGGATGAGTGGACGGTTGCTTTTACAGGATCAAACTGTTGTGTTTGCCCGGTTAAAACGCCGAAAGAAGCCTTCCAAAGCTACCCACTGGACGAGCGAGGAATGATTGCCAACCTTTTGCATCCGGTGCTTGGCAATATTCCGCAAATCGTCTTTCCAATTGATGTTAGTTTGAGACACAATCCTGGCACACTAGATAAGGAGCCGGACTCAGCCGGCGGGGGAGCTGAACTACTAGAAGTGCTTAATAAAGCTGGTTTCAGCGACGACGAGATAGATAAACTAGTCGACAGAAAAGTGATTTCCTTGCCGGCAGGCATTACCAAGTGACAAAATGGTCGAACAGAGTCAACAGATCGAACAAACATATGAAAAATCCGACTTGCGATTAGGCAAGGTCCTGATCGACATCGGCATGATTACCGAGCAGGATCTGGATTATGCTTTGAAGCTAGCGCGTGAAGTGGGCTTGCCGGTCGGACGTGTGCTGGTTATGTCGGCATTCGTCTCTGAAGCCAATCTCCAATCTGCGGTTCAGATTCAATCGCTTCTAAAAGATGCATTGCTCGAGCGTGAGGATGCAAGAAAAGTTTCGGCCATCCTGCTGCGTTCGAACCTGACGCTGGAGCAGGCGCTTGAGCAAATCGGTTGGGTAAAACCGGGCGACCTGAGCAGCAACAAGTTGGGTGAGCTGCTAATCGACGCCGGTTACGTAAACGGCGAGCAGCTTCAGGATGCCCTGGTAAAGAGCCGATCTTCAGGCGTTCCCTTCGGCAGACTCCTGGTACTGAATATGGTGCTGCCTGAGTCTTTGTTATCATCGGCGCTCAACGCCCAGATTTTAATCCGCGATGGGAAAGTAACTAAAGAGCAGGCTATACAAGGCTTGAAGGCAGCGAAAGACCGCCAGGTAGCTGTCGAGCTTCCCCTGATCGAACGCGGCTTTTATCGATTACCGACCAAACACACGATCCGCCTTGGCGAGCTCCTCGTGCTTGCCGGGCTGATGAGCGAAGGCGATTTAATGTACGCCATCGAGGTCGGACTTCTAAACAAAAAGCCTATCGGCCAGGTCCTCGTTGAGCTGCAATACATCACCAATGAGGTTTTGGAGGCAGCATTAACATATCAAAAGGAAGTAGCCAGCGGAGCAATGACTCCTTTGCTCGCCGCTCATCATCTCACCGAGATGTATACATATGGGCGAACGCCTGAAACACGAGCGGACGGTAACGATGAATCTCCTGCACCACATATGGTATCAGTATCGTTAAGTCAATTTTTGACGCTGGTTGGCGTGGTAACCGAAGATGATATAAGGCGTGCCATTGAAGTCGGAGTTGAGAATCCTCAGATCCTCGGGAGAATGCTTCTGGTAGCCGGAGTAATCGACGAGAATACACTCAAATCAGCACTACGCTGCTTCGCTCTGGTTCGAGAAGATATACTTGGAACAGAACAGGCTTTCATCGCTTTTAACTACAGTCAACAAAGCGGTATATCCGTCGATGATGCCCTTCAGGAACTGGGAGTGGTGCGGGGGAGTCCCAGAACATAATCAGCTCTTTCGGGTGATAGCGCGCTTAAGGAAGGCATGATACTTCTGGTTGTAGTGGTAGAACAAAATTAGGAATCCCAATAGAGTACTCGGCAGGTAGAAGGCGAACCACATGGACAACGAGCAGAGTCAACCCTTTACAGGGAAGAACTCGTGGGAAGAACTGGCAGCACAGGTAAAGGAACTAATCGCCAATCGGGAGCTGGAACGGGCTGAAATAGTCGCCCTGCAAGCCTTGGCGGTAGCGGAAACCTTCTCTCTTGATGACAGGCGACAAGGCGTATCGCTGGAACTGCTCACCGAGATTCTTTATCAGACCAAGAATTATCCATATTGCGCGCCATTCCTCGTCCGTTTGCTCGAGATGTACAAACGCTGTCTGGGTCCAGGTCATCCCGACACAGGCACGATTATGCACAATGTAGCCATGCTTTATCACTCGTGGGGGAAATATTCCGAAGCTGACTATTACTATCGCGAAGCCATCAAAGCCAAGTCGAAGCACTTCAACAAGGACAGTCCGGAAATTGCCGACGTGACAAAGCACTACGCCCAGCTTAGAGAAGCGATGGTGCCCGAGACAACGCCAACGCGAATCGCCATCCAAAGAGTGACGAACAAACTTCGCCGCACCGGTCAGTTTGCCGCTATGACAAAAAACATACCGGACGATGAATTCACAACAGATGGTTAATGCCTGAAACGCCAACCGCTCGGGTTCCGTTGCTTTTGGCACTAAGCCTCGATTGGGGTGCGAGTGTCTGATATTTCTTTTCTCCTAAAATTCCAATCTCATTTGTAGAAAACCCGGCGCGTTTGCAAACGCATCCGGAAGCGCCGGAACTTTAATCTCTGGGGAGGGGGGAACTCATGAAGTCCTTAGCAAAATGTCTACTCGCCGGCACGGTTCTAGCAGTTTGCTCACTTCATCTGGCTTGTGGACGAATCGAGTCCAGAGCGGACAAAAGCAATCTGGACCACAAAAGACCTCCCGACGCTGAGTGGAAAGCCGCTTATCTGGTGCGCGATCCGGACACGCTCGCCAATATGAGCAAGAGTAAGAACGAATACATTTTAGTCTTAGTGGCGAAAAATCCTCGCACACCAGCCCGGGCGTTGGAAGAGATTGCATCGAGTGGTTTGTATTTTGATCCATTCTTATGCAGTTCCGACACTGAAGACGACCGCGATGTCATTTTTGCTCTATTTGAAAATCCGGCTTTGCCGGGCTCAGTGATTGCGATGATAGAAAAGCAGTTTCCCCGCCGGTGGTGCCCGCTCCAGGACCATCCCAATACACCCCCTGATGTTCTGATGCGAAAGCTGACTCGGTTTGCCGACCCCTCCGATGATGATCACTGGATAGCTACGGATCCTGAATATAAGGACTATCTCAAGGTCAAAGAACTATCCGCGACGCCCATTGAGGCGTTGAAATTCATGGCGGGCAGCAAACTCAATCCGCTCAGAGAGGAAGCAGCGCTCAGCGCGTTCACTCCTGAGGGAACGCTCGTCGAACTTAGCAAGGACAGATACGAAGTCGTCCGCGAAAAGCTGGCGCGCAATCCATCTTTGCCAGTCACTATCATGAAGAAACTGGCAAGTGATCCCGTCAAAGATGTTCGCCACGCACTGGCGATGAATGTTGCCTGTCCACGCGATCTGCTGGACCAACTGGCTCAAGATAAAGAAGAGTACGTACGAGACGAAGCAAGCGAGACTCTCTACTATATGTACGGCGTTCCTCGCGACGATAATGCGCGCGCAAAAAAAACGTCTAAGGGCAAAAAGCTTTCTGGGCACTGATGGACAATGGTCTAATTAACGCCCTACATCGGCATTGGCGATATGTGCCCATGTAATCCGTAGGCCTGTAGCAGAAGCGAACCATCGCATTAAGAGCAATATGCGAGCGGCTCGTGGCATAATGCCTGTTAGTTGATGAAATTGTTCAATGTCCAAAAAGAGCGCAAATTGGCCGCAAATAAATCCCAGACAGTGGCTCTGTTACAGCATGGCCATTGTATTTCTTTGCGGTTCTGCTCCAGCGGCATACGCCGCCGATGCAAATGCTGACTCCAGAGCACGGCTCGACAAAGCCATTAGCGAATATCAGGCTGGGCATTATGATAAAGCCGCTCAGATACTGGCGCAAGATTTGAAGGACCATCCCGATGACGGCGTTACGCACTATTACCTGGGCATGGTCAAAAAGCGGCTTGGCGACGATTCTGATGCTCTTAATGAACTTGAATGGGCAGCGAGGCTTTGTCCACCGGAGGTCATCGGCAGTCTTGCTAAACAAGCTACAGATCCAAACAATACTGAGCTGCCGAAGCCTCCCTTAATCATTCCTGCAAAAAACGACTGGTTTTCGGTGCTCTCCACGAGCGTTGGAGAGATGTTCGGCGGCAAGAAGCCCGAGGCTAAGATCACGGAAAAAGGAACAATTGAATTGCCGCCGCAAGACTTCGGCGGTTCGATGGAGGAGATGTACAAGCAAAGCAAACAATGGTTTCGTTCGGTGACGGAAAAGAAGAAGGCAGGGGAATCTCCACACTCGAACTACCAGAGCTGGGCCGCCGACATTATGCCGATGGGAGATATGCTTGCGCTTGTCGACAAGAGCAGATACATCAATAATTCCATATGGTCGAGCCATGAGGATGGCGTGAAGAAGTTTGCTCAGGCGCCGGAAAACACGGCGCAATGGGACAGCTGGATTGCCAGATTCAAGCGATCGTTCCAACACGTATTGATGAATTATCTATCCACGGACGCAAAGGAACAGGTCACCGGCATGGCCGCCTGCATCTTCAGCATTGAGAAAAACGGCAGTTTGCGCGGACACATCTATGCCAGCACCGGCGATAATGTGCTGAATGCGGCTCTGCTAAAGACGATTCGCAGCCTTAACCATTCCCGCATCCTCGAGTTCCCGCAGAATTCCCGAGTGACAGGTTGGAATTTCAGAATGACCTGGAACTTCGGAAAGTTACTGAAGTACATTCAGGCATACAGGGCGTACAAAAAATATCTTGCCGAACAGCAAGCTCAACAAACCCTCGTTTCAACGAGCACGGACGCTAAGCTGCAAGGGAAGAAAGCAGGCGAGCAGGCGAAGGCGGACAAGTTGAAACCGGACGCCAAATCCGCGACCAAAGTAGCAGCGACTCGCCTGCAGCCTCTATCTGTCAAAGTAAAAACGAACGTAGCTGGCCTGGTATTGCCCCGCGCTGCTCAGATGCAACTACAGGCGGTGGCACAGTCGATCTCCGATAAATCGGTGAGCACCAGCAAAGGAACACCTGATACGGATATATTTGGAACAATCAGCGATCGCGAGATCATGAGTTGGCCCGATTTGAGCCGATAGCCTCCCATTCTGTGCCTGTTTTGCTCCTGGCACGCAGATAGGACCTAAGCCCTGAAACAATCGCCCATTTGTCCCACTAAAATGGTGTAGCCGAAATGGGTAATTTCCGAACTGATGCTCCATGCCCGACAATGGACTGAGAAGCTCGTGGAATCCTCAGCACTTGTATGATCTTTCAAGACAAAACACTCTTATGCCGAGATTGTCGCCAGGCGTTTACATGGAGCGCTGGCGAGCAGGAGTTTTATGCCAACAAGGATCTGACGAACGAGCCGAAACGATGTCCAAATTGTCGTATCTCCGTGCGCTTGCTACGAGAAGGCAAAGACACTGATTACGGTGCCCAAGTAGCCTGCCACGAATGCGGTCGAGAGACACGCCTGCCCTTCAAGCCGACCGGTGTGCGCCCTGTATACTGCCAGAAGTGTTTTCATGAAAAAAAAATGGAGGCACAAGAAAATGCATGACGCAATCGAACTGATGCGAAAGGCGTTGGAATCTGGCAAACTGGGAATAATCATTCTGAATTGTTTTTACCTGGCTCGAAGATTATAAATGAAGTCTGATCCCACAGATAATCAGTTGCCCAGCAAACAGCCTAAAGCGCTTGCTGCAGAGATACTTGAATTCTCAGCCAAAGAAATTAAGGAGGCTGATGCAGCTTTTGTATCGTTCTTCAAGCACGCTGGACTAATTATTTTCGCAACCGCCACATGTTATATCGCTGCCAGTATGCTTGGTGCTGGCAACAGATTGTTGTACGCTCTCATGCTTGGTATGCCGAGTCTCTATATCACAGCAATCTGTTTTCAATCTCTACGAAAAGAAAGTCGAAAGAAGAATGAGAACCTTCAGCTTGTGCGCAAGATTTCCACTCTAGAAACGCAACTTGCAGAGGCGAGCAGTCGCATTATTCAACTGGAAAATGACTTACAGTTTTTCAAAGCACTCGACAGTAAGGAAAAGGATAGAGACAGTTGATGATAAGAAATTGGCAGCCTGAGCCAGCCGATCGCTGATCGATTCACTCAGGAGATTTGCCTTTTTCGAGCCCCGATGCGTTTAGCCCATATTCTCGATAATGTGCTTTGCAAACTCGCTTGTTTTTACCTTGGTGGCTCCGCTCATCAAGCGCTCCAGGTCATAGGTGACCTTCTTCTGCTGAATGGTTTTAGCGAAACCTTGAATAATCCTGTCAGCAGCTTCCTGCCAGCCAAGGTATTCAAACATCAGCACGCCGGACAAGATGACCGAACCAGGATTAATTACATCTTTGTCGGCATACTTGGGAGCCGTACCGTGTGTAGCTTCGAATATGGCGCAGTTATCGCCGATGTTTGCACCAGGCGCGATACCAAGTCCGCCTACTTGCGCAGCGCAAGCATCGGATAGATAGTCGCCGTTCAAATTGGTGGTGGCGATGACTGAATACTCGTCAGGTCTGGTCAGAATTTGTTGGAACATCGAATCGGCAATTCTGTCTTTGATCAGAACTTTTCCGGCCGGAACTTTGCCGTCATGCTCATCCCAAATTTTCTCTTCGGAAATCGTTTGATTGGCAAACTCTTCAGCAGCCAATTGATAGCCCCAATCTCTGAAGGCGCCTTCAGTGAACTTCATAATGTTGCCTTTGTGCATCAAGGTAACGGAAGGCTTCTTGTGCTCTATGGCATACTGGATGGCGCGTCGAATCAAGCGCTGCGATCCGGTTTTCGACACAGGTTTGATTCCAATACCGGCGTCCGGTCTGATATGTTTTTCAGGAGCGATCGAGTGCAACACTTCAATCAACTTCTTCGCTTCCGGTGAGCTAGCAGGAAATTCGATTCCGGCATAAACGTCTTCTGTGTTCTCACGATATATAACCACATCGAGCTTTTCAGGTGCCACTACTGGTGATGGCACTCCCTGAAAATAACGAACCGGTCGAACGCAAGCATACAGATCGAACACTTGACGCAACGTGACATTCAGACTCCTGATACCGCCGCCAACCGGAGTAGTCAAGGGACCCTTGATGCCGACGCCGAATTCCTTGAGAGCATCGAGCGTCTCCTTGGGAAGCCATTCCTTGAACTCATTATTGGCTTTCTCGCCGGCAAATACTTCAAACCAGGCTACTGACCGTTTGCCGCCATATGCCTTTTCGACGGCAGCGTCAAACACCAATTTAGAGGCTTTCCAAATATCTCTGCCCGTACCGTCTCCTTCAATGAAAGGAATGATCGGCTTGTTCGGCGTCACAGGGCGTCCGTTCTCGAACTTGATCGTCTCGCCTTCTGGGACTTTGAGACCATTGTACGTTTTATCAATAACTTGACCCATTTCAAAACATCCTTAAGAACCGCACTGACTCAGGCATAAGGATATCAGTTAGAAAGGCGGTGTCGGCGCAAAGATCATTAAATAGTAATGACTGAAAAGCAGTAAACTAATGTGGTTCGATTCCACGGGGCATGACAACTTATGCATCTTAATCAATCTTTGTTGCGAGCGCTGGCGCTCTTTCCCGAAAAAGAAGCAATCGCCGACGGGCAAAAGAAGTTCACCTACAAAGAGCTGGGACAACGAGTCAGCGCGCTTATTGAGGCATTAAGGGAAATCGGGCTCGGCAAGGGGAGCGTCATTGCCTGCCTGGCTCCCAACGGACACGAATATCTAGAGCTCTATTACGCCACATCGTTTATGGCGGCAGTGATTAATCCTCTAAATATCCGAATCAGCCCTAACGAAATCAGAGACATCCTCAATGATTGCAGCGCCGACGCAGTGGTGGTGCATACGGATTACGCCAATGAAATTGCTGAGGCTCTGAAAGGAAACTCAACCGTCAAGAATGTTCTCTGGCTGGGACCGGGCTCATTACCGACTTTGCAGGTAAAGAGCCATAAATTGGAGCCGTTCTTGCTTGGTAAGTGGGGAGCGAGTCTACCCGAGCCGGTCGCTGTCAGCGAAGACCTTGCTCAGCTCTACTATACAAGCGGAACCACCGGACAAGCCAAAGGTGTCATGCTTACGCAAGACAATGCCGCCACCAATGCCTTCGGCGCCATCGCCGAGTTGGGACTCAACGATGGCGATGTCTGGCTGCACGTAGCGCCCATGTTCCACCTGGTCGATGCCTGGGCGGTTTGGGCAATCACCTGGGTTGGAGGTAAACATGTCTTCCTCCCTCAGTTTTCAGCCCAATCGGTATTGCCCACCCTTGAGCGAGAGAACGTCACGATGACCGCCCTCGTGCCGACTATGCTTACATCATTGCTCAATTCTCATAACGTCTGGGAGTACTCGTATGCAAGTTTGCGTTTCATACTTACAGCCGGTTCGCCTGTGGCTCCGGAACTGGTTCGTCAGGTCTTTGAAGTCTTCCGCTGCGACTACGCTCAGTTCTATGGCATGACTGAGACATCACCGTTTTTGACAATATCGTTGCCGAAGGCAAAGATGAAAAACTTGCCCGAGCACAAACTGCTCGACGTTAAATCAAAAACCGGGCGACCGTTCCTGTGCGTCGAGGTGAAGGTGGTTCGCCCCGACGGGAGTGAGGTTGATGCAAATGGTGAGGAGGTTGGCGAGATCATCGCTCGCGGCCCCAATATTACCCCCGGCTACTGGAACAAGCCGGACATCACTAAAGAGACGATCAGAGACGGCTGGATCCATACAGGCGACCTGGCGGTCATGGATAAGCATGGCTACATAAACATCGTCGATAGAAAGAAGGACATGATTATAACCGGCGGTGAAAACGTCTACTCGACAGAGGTTGAGTATGTCTTGTACGAGCATCCCGCCGTCTTCGAATGCGCAGTGTTCGGCGTGCCTGACGACAGATGGGGCGAATCAGTCAAAGCCGTCGTGGTCACTCACGCAAGTATGGAAGTAACGGAGAAGGAGATCATAGACTTCGTCAAAAACAAGCTTGCCCATTACAAAGCGCCGAAGTCGGTTGAGTTCATGAAGGAGCTACCAAAGACAGGCAGCGGCAAGATTTACAAAAAGGGATTGCGCGACAAGTACTGGCAAGGACTGGCAAAGAAAATTCGCTGAGAGGCTGAGCAGGTTACTCAAGCCGCCCTGAAGAGCTCCTCGAAGATGCGGATCACGTCTGCGCCGGTGTGGGCCATGACATTATCTTCGCAATCCTCTATTTCGTGAACCAGTTCCTTGATTTGCAGGCTGAGCATTCGTCGCACATCAACCGGCAGATCCGACAGACGCACCACGTCCCAATTGCCTTTTCTTGCTGGAATTATTGTTGCCATTTTCAATCACCATGTCTACCTGATTGTTGTTGTCATCTTCAAACAATACATAGCGCTTTAATGCCGCTTCAAAACCGATCGAAATGCCGCATGTGTTAAACATCGGTAAAGAAAAAATCTTGAAATATTGAGTCTGTTCGACATCCGTTCCAGCTAAGTTTTACGTGCCACCAGATACGATATCAGCCAATTCTTTCTTCAATGTGCCTTTGATCATTCTAAGTGTCCAACTTGCCTTCGAGGGTAGAGGGAACATGATCTCTGGTTCTCCAGTCAGGGGCATTCGAATCGAAAACGCCGAGGTATCGATAATGAAAATAGCGCTGGTAGCGCCACTCTTCGTTACTGTTCCTCCAAAGAAATATGGTGGAACCGAGCGGGTCGTCTCCTGGATAAATGATGAGCTTGTTGGACGTGGTCATGATGTAACCTTGTTTGCGGCCGCTGGATCGCAAACGGCAGGAAAGTTATTCAAAGTTTGGCCATCCGAGCTTGCCAGCCAGTCGACACGCCTAACTCAATCAGCGTACATCTTAGAGTCGGAATTGGTGCGTGAGCATGCCGGAGAATTCGACATTATTCACTCGCATGTAGAGCACTGGTTGTTTCCCCTCGTCAATGGGGTTGGCAGGCCGATAGTTTCAACCTGTCATAATCCGGTCGACATGCCCGAGATGGCTCAGATCTATCGGAAGTTCAGGCATGTTCCCCTGGTCTCGATTTCATACGCTCAGCGGGCAGCCTTTCCCTGGCTCAACTGGCAAGCCAACGTTTATCATGGATTGCCTTTTGATCTGTACAGACCCGGCTTTCAAAAAGGCAAGTACCTTGTCTTCCTTGGCAGAGTCAGCAAAGAGAAAGGCGTCGTGGAAGCTATAGAAATTGCTAGAGCTTCTTCGCTTGAATTGAAAATAGCCGGAAATGTGCAGCCCTCTGCCCAGGAGTACTTCGAATCTTGCGTCAAACCGCTATTAGGAGCCGGAGTCGAGTTTGTCGGAGAGTTGGGTGACCGTGACAAAAATGAGCTCTTGGCAAATGCGCAGGCATTGCTCTTCCCAATCTCGATAAATGAGTCGTTCGGTCTGGTGATGATTGAGGCGCTGGCATGTGGCACGCCTGTGATTGCTTTCGACAGAGGCTCTGCGAAGGAAGTTATCGATCATGGCGTGACAGGATTTGTTTGCCGATCCGTTCAAGAAGCTGTCGCATCTGTTGCAGATATTGATACGATCAGTCGGCGCACATGCAGGCAGAGATTTGAAGAACGATTCACAACCACGAAAATGGTAGATGATTACCTGTGTCTCTTTCAAAGAATGTCTGATGTAAAATCTCACCATTCCGTCGCTTAAGCAGCAGCATAGATGCCAAAATACGACTACCTGATCTTATCGCCTCATTTCGATGACGCTGTCCTTTCTTGCTCCGCTCGCATACTGGCGGCATCGAGACAAAAAAAGAAAATACTCGTCGCGACCGTTTTCAGCGAGACCAGCAATGCGCCGGATGATTTGGAGAAGAGCCGGCAACGAAAGGATGAGGACGACAAAGCAATGTCGTTTGTAGGGGCAGATAGCGTCTGGCTCGGCTTTGCGGATGCGCCCTGGCGTTCGCCTCATTATTCATCTTTCTCCAGAATAATCGGTCAGCCTGCAGCCAGCGATTTCGAGTTTCAACAAGAGGTAGGCAGGCGCATCGCCAACTTGTGGCAGGAGGTGCAGCCGGAAACCACCTTGTTGCCGCTCGCGGTCGGTGAGCACATCGATCATCGTATCGTCTACCAGGCAAGACATGCCCTACCGCCATATTGCAATCTTGAATTTTATGAAGACAGACCGTATGTTTTCCCCAAAGGAATGCTGGAGCTGAGGTTAACGGCGATTGCCGGCAGCGATGAAGATCGAGATCTGCGCAGATTTCGCGAATTGCTTTCGAATTTGTCGGCAGTGCATATCTACAAATCGGGGCGAGCAGCACTGACCTATGGTTGGCTTCTGGCAATGGCCAGACGCATCCGCAAGCCCCCTGTCGATGCGCCTCTCCTGGAGCCAAGACTGATCAAGTTCGAGGAGGCGGATTTGCAAATGGTGTTAAATGCGATGTCATTCTATGACTCGCAGATTAAGGGGCTTTTCGGAACGCTGGCAGAATACGAGGAAGAATGCAGAGCATACGCTGCCTTACTTAGCGAGGCAGCATATGCAGAGCGTTATTGGATTAGAATACACACCAGGCGACAAGCATTCGACATAATCAAGCGCTGATCATTTCCGGGGTTCGCCGGTCTTCGGCGCCCTTGCTCGGTTGCTTAAACTCGCCTTCCGGTCAAATTCTCCTGGGCCTCTCTAGCCTTCATTTCGAGCTCGACTTCTTGCCTTCTCGGTAAGAAACCTGCGATCAAACCGATGATCCCTACAATCAGATCTCTGACACCATCTGCAGTTGTATACTCGAGATGACCAGGCACCAGTTTCAAGACGTGCGCGGCTGGAATGTTGACATTACCGGCAGTGGCTACTCCGGTTCCTGCGAACAAGGTGATCACACCTAAAATCGCAAACAACACACCCAATACACGGCACATATTGCGCGCCTGAAAACGTGTTCCTTTAATGCCAAAGTATAAAGAAATGGCACCAAGAATAATTAACAGAATGTCGTGCGCGGGATTCAAATCCATTCTCATGAAGTCATGGCTAAAAAAGCCTATCAATCCGGTTAATACCAGGATCACACCGAGAATGTTTGCAATCAAATTCATTACCTCTTCCTCCATCCTTCCCTACGGCATCGGTGATGCGTTGATCTGGACGGAGCATTGTTTGTTTTGTGTCAACAACTCGGAAAACGGCTGCAAATTGTTTCAAAAAAGAGACCATGCGCCTGTTTTATTAAAGCAAGAGAGAGCAGATCTGAGCCTGCTCTCTTCTCAGTACGGCCGCGCTTAACAATACTCAAGCGGCTTGTCTGGATTGACCGGGCAAGAGCTCTACCTTGAGCCAACCTAGTTCTCGGCGATCGAAATTCTTATAACAGGTTATTACATCACCCATGTCAGACGAGACAGACAATACTTGTGAAGGTCTGAATCTTCCTTCTTCAATTATCTGCAACAATCGCGGGATGTATTTGCGGTGGCTGCAATTGGCTGCTCTTGTCGTCAAACCCTTCTGCATTGCCATGCCAATGGGAAAGAACTTAGCAGTCTGCGGATAGACACCCGCAATTGCAATTACACCACTCTTCCGTACTGACTCTACGCACCATTGAAGCACTTGCGAGGGAGCGTCACCCTGTCTCCATTGGCCGCCGAATAGAACCGCCCATGGTGCTACCGTCTTTTGCTCGACGATATTCATAGCATCCTTGACAGCATTTCCTTTCGCTGGACCGGCATGCGGTTGCTGAGCGTCGACTCCGACAGCATCAATGACACCGTCTGGTCCAAAGCCGTTGGTCAGCTCCTTGAGACGTTTGACCGGATTCTCCTCGTCATAATTTATGATAACGGCTCCCTGCTCAGCTGCCCTGGCCAACCTATCCGGTATCACATCGATGGCGAACACCTGCTTCGCTCCCAAAAGCTTTGCTGATGCAATAGCCATCTGACCGACCGGTCCGCATCCAAAAACCGCTACATAATCACCTTTTCGGACATCGCAAATTTCAGCCGCCATGAAACCGGTCGGGAAAATGTCCGAGCAAAGCAAACCATCTTCATCCGATATTGTTTCAGGCAAGTCTACAAGAACTGTATCAGCGAATGGAATATGAGCACGCTCAGCTTGCAGTCCATCAAAAGGCCCGCTCAGTTTGGGTCCGCCGAAAAATGGCGTTCCTGCCTCCGGACCGTTCGGATTAGCTCGATCGCAAGAGCTGTATTCCTCCGCAAGACAAAATACACACTGACCACAGGCGATCGTCGAGCAAACAATCACTCGATCTCCGGGCTTGAAATTCTTCACCTCCGGGCCGCATTCCTCAACAATGCCGATGGCCTCATGACCCAGTATTGTCCCTTTTTCCATACCAGGCATGGTGCCGCGCACCATATGCAAATCGGTCCCGCAAATGGATGTGGCTGTAATGCGAATTATGGCATCTTCTGGATCTTTGATTTGTGGATTGGGAACATCCTCAAGCGCGATATTGCCTACTCCTTTAAAGACTACTGCTTTCATAAATTACTTTCTCCGCTTGCTTCCTGTTTTTGCTCTGGAGGACATTTTTCCACCCTTAGATCCGGCTTTCGATTTCGCTTTTGATGATTTGCTACCTGATGAACGGCTGAGCTTCTTAGTTGATGCTGTCCGTGCGCCTGTGGATCGTTTGGCGGCCGTTTTTGCATTGCTCCTTTTGCTGCTTCCCTTTTTTCCTGCGGCGCTCTTCTTCGCCGATGAGGATGAGGCTGTCTTTCCACCTGCTCGGCTCTTTGATTTGCTGGTCGATACGCTCTTGCGCTGTGTTCCCTTGCGTGCGCTCACTGATTTGCGCGTCGGCCGCTTGCGTGCACTAGATGTGCGATGCCCTTTGGTTACTGTTGACTGCAAGGGCTCAACTGAATCAAGATCGGAATATTCTTCCTCGAGTTCTGCCTTTCGCTCTCGCATTTTTCTGGCCAGCTCGTCAAAGTCCAGGTCGAGTTCTCTAAGCTCGGGAAACATTTCCCCTTCCTCTTCCTTAATATGATGTTTGACCAGTTCAGTCAGCACTTTGAATTTGGCTTTGAACTTTTCATCTTGCGCATCTAATTCTTTCAGTTCAGTGATGACAAAATCGACCACTCGATGCTCTTCTTCTGCCTCATGCATCATATCCTCGTCGTTTCGCTTGAGAAGAGGATAAACCAGCTCTTCTTCTAATTTCGTATGCACGGTCAGAGCAAGGATAGTCTCCTCAACTATGGAAAATTTGTCTTTCTTTTGTTCATCTTGGAAGATCTCGAAGTTCTTCTTAACTTTATTATGATCTTCAATGAGCATTGCAAATGGGTCGCCCGGGGACTCAGATTCACCGGCCATGGTCTCTTTATCCATGGCAGACATCTGCCCCTCCTCCTTCTGCCCATCATCAGTCTTGGCGCCCTTCTCCTTAAATGTCTCGCTGTTCTCTTCGTTGTGCACTTTTCGCTCGGGAGCATTCAGTTTGCTCCCCATATCTCGTGCGCTTACGTTCTCATTCATGGTGTTTCCTCCAGTTTTGCTTTCAAGGCATGCAAAGTCGAATGCGTCCTTTCCTGACCTGGCAGCAACTCACTTTCAATAAATGTGCGCACCTCAGGATTGTCGCACTTCGCGCACTCATCCTTATACGCTTTCAACCCATGGTCTTCGCCTTCCTCGAGCAAGTCGACGGAGGGCTTGTCTCCAAGCAAAGCAGCCGATCCTTCCAAGAATTTTGCAAAGGCACCCCAGGCACCAGCCCGCTGGGCAGGTTGACCGCCCAGACTCTCGATTTTGCTGCGCAAACGCAAGACGCGCTCCTCATGCTCTGATTGGCATTCCGAGAGTATGGGAGAGTACCTCTTTGTCTTAAACTTCTCGATCGCTTGTTCGTACGTTTCAACAGCCGAGATCTCGCCTCGCAACAGACCGTTCAAACAATCTATCGGATTATGCATATCCTCTTCCTCCGGAAGGTTTCGTAGTGCCGTCTATGGTGTCGGTTTAATATTTGGCTTAGGTGGCTCGTTCGCTCCGCTTTGATTGGCGGCCGGTCTGAAATCCATCGACAAGTTATTGGCCTTCTTAGCCGCATCCTTGGCGAATTCGCTCGTTCGGTCTGCAGCTTTTCTGCTCATTTCCTGAGCATTGCTCTTAAGCTCATCAGTCTTTTCAGCCGCCTTCTTGGCGGTGCTATCTGCAACTCGAGAAGTCTTTTCGGCTAGTTCGCTCGTGCGATCGGCTGCCGTTTGCATGAGATCTTTGGCCCGATCTGCCAGAAGGTCTGTTTTCTCAGCAATTCTTTCCGCTGTCGTATTCGCCAACTCTGCAGTATTGTTGGCCAGTTCCGTGGAGCGCTCTGCCATTGCCTGCGTCGCCTCGTTCGTCTTGTTCTTCAGAGCATCCATTTTCTCAGCTGTCTTGTCGCTCAACTGATGAACGCCCTCTTGAAGTTTTTCAGAGTATTCTTGTTTTTTTTGATCGACCAATTCAACAACGCGTTTTGCGTCTTCCTTTGCCCTCTTGGCTCCTTCTTTCAATCTGGGTCCCAGAAATATTGCTGCGAAGGCACCGGCACAAGCTCCCAATAAGAATCTAAACATGGATTGTTTCTCCTGCATGCACTGAAATCTTCAGGTAAGAAGAACTTTCACTCGTTTAGGTTCCCATTGAATACGGAACTTTGAGGTGATCGAACTTTGAGCGCGCGACTGCCATGATGTGAAAAACGAGCCCGACGCTCACTGAACCTTAATTTGATCCATCATGCATTGCTTTGCCGCCTTATCAGGGCGCCAGCGCAACAATTTAGTGCCATGGCGAAACCGGCCGTTGCTTATATGATCGTATTCAACTTCAATTACCAGCTCGGGTTTTACCGGCTGCCAGCTCGTGCTTCGCTCGGTACTCCAGCGGCTGGGTGCACCAGGCACATTCACCGTAAATGACTCCTTGCTCTTCAATTGCTCGAGCTGTGAAGTAAGCTTCTTCTTATCGATGCCGGCGAGGCCTGAGGTAAAACCGACATGATGCAGCTCTCCTTCAAAATCATACAAGCCGAGCAATAGCGATCCCACCAGAGATGAATTAGTCCCATAACGAAACCCGCCGATGACGCAATCCGCGGTCCGCTTACGCTTCACCTTCAACATGCCCTTGCGATTGCCCGATTGATAGGAGCTGTCCAGGCGTTTGGCAATCACCCCATCGGTCAGCGATCCCCGCTGTTCGAGCCATTCTCGAGCCACATCGATGTCCTGTGTCGCGGGCGTTATGGCAATGCTCTTTCTGCCTCGCAAGAACTGCTCGGAAAATTTCTCCAGTTTTTCGCGTCTGGCACTCAGAGGCAATTCGACTATCGAGTCACCATCCTCGGTGACAAGCAAATCGAAGACTATATAGTTTGCCGGAGTCTCCTTAGACAGTTTATTTATCCGGCTTTCAGCCGGGTGAATGCGTTGCAGCAACTTATCGAAAGAGAGAAGTCTTCCCTCCGGAACAACCAGTTCGCCATCTAAAACGAAATGCTCTGCTTCGATTTGCTGAAGAAAATGAACAACCTCAGGAAAGTAGCGGGCCAGGGGCTGACCGTTTTTCGAAACGAGATCTATCTGGCTGTCGTGCTTGTGTGCCAGACAGCGAAAACCATCCCATTTCGGCTCGAACTGCCATTCGCCTGATGCGGGCAATTCTTTCACGAGCTGCGCCTCCATCGGCAAATAATCAGTCTTTATTTCGTTCTTCGACATTTTCCTGAATTCACAATCTAACCTGCTGGTCGCACGAAATCGGCAAATCGCTCGACGTTCCATGTGTTAAGTACGTCTTGTCGTCTTATGCCGGCACGACGCGCCAGATGAACTCCAAAGGGCAAATTCTCGTAATCGCGAATCGAGTGAGCATCAGTGGATATAATGAATTTGATTCCCTTTTCTTTAGCGAGGCGCGCCCATTTCGGCTCGATATCCAATCTATACGGGTCGCTATTTATCTCTATGGCAGCCGGGGCAGAGGCCATAGCCTCAAGAATTCTCTCGACATCGCAATTGATTGGCTCGCGCCTCAAAACTAGCCGCCCGAGCGGATGTCCCCAGATCTTGAATAATGGAATCTTCATGCAACGGAGAAGACGCTCGGTCATCTGGTCGTAATCCAATTTGAATCGTGAGTGAACGCTGGCAATAATTACATCGAAGCGTTCCAACACATCATCGGGATAATCGAGGGCGCCATCGGCAAGGATGTCACATTCAGTTCCCTTCAATAGTCTTATGCCGACCTGCTCTTGTGCCTTTTCGATTTCACGCCACTGCTCCTGCAAGCGGCGCTTATCTAGCCCGCCTGCATAATGTGCGCTTGGAGAATGATCGGTAATGGTCAAATAACTCATGCCCATCTTTTCGGCTGCCCTTGCCATGTCCAGAACAGAGTACCGACCATCTGAAAATGTCGTGTGGCAGTGAGTCATTCCTTTTATGTTTTCCAATTCGATTAAATCATCAAAGCCCGCTTTCTCAGCCTCTTCCAATTCATTCAGCCCGACGCGCAACTCCGGCGGCACAGGATGCAGACCGATCTGTTTATAAACATCATCCTCACCCCTGACCTGAATTCTTTTGTTGCCCTTTTGAAATTGATCGGGCATCAGAACCAGATTCTGCTTAGCAGCCAATTCTTGCAGGCGCTCGAAATGAGCCGGCAAGGCCGTTCGCTCAATGAGTCTGGTGGCAAACGAATCGGTTACATAGCAGGTGGCGGTGATACCATATGTGAGGCGCACGCGCATGCTTGAATGATCGCGCGCTTCAACCCGAGTGTTGAGCGGGAAAGATTCAAGGGCGGCAAAAATCGGCTCTGCGTCTTGCGAGGCAACCACAATCTCGATCTCGTCAATCACTTCCTCCCAGCGCCTTATTGCACCGGCGATCTCTATGCTTTCAACTTTAGTCAGATTCTTTATGTGATGAAGCAATTGCTCACTGATCTCCAGAGCATCAAGCAATAATATTCGTTGTTTATTTTCGCGATACGATCGAATGCCACTGAGGATGGTTTGCTCGGTTTTTTGGCCGAAACCTTTTACTTTCCTGACGCGACCTTCAAGACAAGCTTGCTCCAGCTCTTCCAGGCTTTCAATGCCCAGGTCTTTGTGGAGCGCCTGAATTCTCTTCAAAGTCATTCCAGGAACGCGAGATAATTCGATCACACCAGGCGGCAGCTCTTTTCTTAAATGACGAAGAAGTTTTGATTCGCCCAGGCTATAAATTTCCTGAATGCTCGCAGCCAGGCTGGGTCCAATGCCCGGCAGCTCTGTCAGGCGGTCTTCCTCGATCAGTTTATCGACACTTTCGGAAAGACTTTCGATTGTCAATGCACCGTTCATATAAGCGCGTGCTTTATACTGATTTTGGCCCTGAATACTCAACAGGATTCCTGTCTCGCGTAAGGCATTGGCAATCTCAAATTTATCCGGCATGAGATTTGTATCTCTATAAAGCTTCACATCTGACTTAGTCGCATATTTTAAACTGTTCGGTGCGATCTTCATCAATTGCTTGAGAAGCGAAAAATTCATATGATGGGCTAAGAGGAAATTCGGTTTAGGCGAGAGGGATGCAGGAGTCAATCCAATGACCTTTGGACCAGGAGTACGTGCTCAGGTATTTGAGGTTATAGTCAGGCAGGCAATCGCCGGTGCCCCCTGGAGAGAAATATGCGCCGGGCCGATGCGCGTCAATAATATTTCTCCGGAGGAGGTCGAATATGAAGTCGACCGCCGGCTCAACATGGGCAAGGAGGTTCTGACTGGCGAGCAGAAAAAGGCACTGGATAAATATGTCGGCAAATGGGAAATCCTGCTCAGTGCGCCTGCTCGAAAACCCGACACTACAATTCTCGAGCCTGAGATCGCTAATTTGTATGCCACAAAATCACTCGATGCCCCGGTGTTGGTTTACTGCGAGAGTCCAGCCGCACTCTGCTTTTATCTATTTTGCCTGGATCAGAAGACCCGGGGTATGAAGAGCCCGCTGGATGTTGGCGCCGAACTCGCTCCTGTACTTTCAAAGTCTCAACATTCATCTTTTGAGGATGGTTTGATAGAGCGGTTGAAGTTCCTCCATCCCGATCTGATCGGGCGCGGAGCTGGTGAATGTTTAACAGCCGACTTTGAGCTCGACTTCAAGGATTTGAGTAGAAGCATAGTCGATCATTTCAACGCCCATCTTGATTCGCGTCTGGTCGGTTATTTCCGTTTCGGATTCAAGGTCCTGGTCAATCGCTTTCTCAACCGAGCCGCCACCCTATTCGCTGTTACAAACGGCACGATTGATCAGCCGACATTTAACCTGGTCAGCAACTCTCCATCCGGACAAATGCTTTTCCGGCTGGCCGGTGAAAAACTTGTACCCAGAGGTGTGGCAGTGTGGGAAACGCCGGATTTACTCAGTTACGGCTTCGCCTCCGAGCACATGAATGACATTGTCGCCATACCAACAAAGCTGCAAGAAGAACTGAAGCGGTGGTCCGCTCTGTATCAAGCAGCACCCTGGTATGTTTTCTTCGAGAATGTTTGCTTCATCGGCATGAATCCGGCGAAAAGCGTTTTTGACGAGCAGCTAAGGCTGAGCAATCATAACGGTCCAAGCATCGTCTACGCAGACGGATATGAGGTTTTCTCGATCGAAGGCATCCTCATGCCTCGCAAGTTGATCGAACAACCCGAGTCTCTTTCAATCAGTGATATCGCCGGAGCAGAAAATGCAGCCGTTCGACGTTTGATGGTTGATACCTTCGGCGTCGCCCGCTACATTCAAGAGTCGGGTGCGGAACTGATTCAAAAGGACGAATGCGGCGAGCTTTACCGCAAAGAGATGCCGCATGATGAGCCTATCTTGATGGTGCGCGTCCAAAATTCTACCCCTGAGCCGGACGGCACTTACAAATTCTATTTTTTGCGTGTTCCGCCCAGCTTGCAAACAGCGCGCGAAGCCATAGCCTGGACTTTCAATCTGCCCGTCAGCGACTACGGCCCGGCGCAGGAAACGTAAGCGATCTCATCCCTCAACCAGCAGATCGACCAGATCATACAGTCGGGCGCAGTTGGAGCCCTTTACCATGACGCAGGCGTTGTCGTTAAGCTGCTGTTTAACCAGGTTGGCTGCCTCGGGAATATCGCGGCAGATGCGCACATCGATGCCGGATCCCTTTGCCGCCTCCCCGATCACGGCAGCCTTTTCGCCTACCGTCACCAGAAGCGAAATCGGCTTGTCCTTGATCCAGATGCCGACCTCGTGATGAAGGGTCTCGGAGGTAGGACCAAGCTCGGCCATTTCACCTAAAACGACGATCTTGCGCTTTTGGGGAAAGGCGCGATCGTCCACTACGCCCTCAACGGCGCAGCGCACCGAGTCGGGATTGGCATTGTATGATTCATCGACCAGCACTGCGCCGTGATGCGTAATCAAAATATTGCCGCGTCCTTTTACCTGAGTGTAGGTAGCAAGACCAAGGGAGATTTGTTCGTGGCTCAAGCCGGCTTCGACGCCGGCCATGACTGCACACCATGCGTCCTGTATGTGATAGATGCCGTGAGAGTTGACAAAAAACTCGGCATCAAGGCTGTGCACGCGGAACCTGGTACCAGATGCGGTGACCTGCAACTCGACGACGTCCTCGGAATCGAATGCCCGCAATTTGCCGCTGAATACCTTGAATGCTTCGCTAAGCAACATCTCGGTTGGAGACCCAAGCACGGCAGTGCCGCCGGCAACTATGTGTTTGAGCAGTTCGCACTTTGCCCTGGCTATATTTTCACGGCTGCCGAGAAGCTCGATATGAGCAGTGCCTGCGCAGGTAATTATGCCGACATCGGGACTGCACGTAGCGGCCAATTGATCGATCTGATTCAGGCCCCGCATGGCCAACTCGCAAACCAGAATCTCGGCATCGGCAGGCATCGATAAGATTGTCTTGGGAACACCGAACTCATTATTCTCATTCTTTTGAGATTTGTGTGTCCGCCTGGCTTTGCTGAAAACACTGGCGCACATCTCTTTGGTTGTGGTTTTCCCCGACGATCCCGTGACAGCGACCACGAACGGATCGACTCTTTGCCGCCAGGCTCTTGCCAAATCATGATAAGCCTGCAACGTGTCGTCTACGGCAATGAGCATTGGCGTTTTTCCCTGCTCTGATCCGCAGCGGCTATGAACAGCCGAGCAAAGCTCATCGACTCTAGAGGAATTTACAATTGCGGCTTTCGCACCAGCTTTGATGGCATCGACGACAAAATCATGACCATCGAAGCGCTCGCCTTTGAGCGGCAAATATATTGCACCATGCGCGATACTGCGACTATCGGTAGTGATTTCTGCCGCATCATTGCAATTGCGGGCCGGATCCGGCTGTGCAGGCGTCGATACGATTCGTCCGTGCGTATGTTTGACGATATCTTCAATGGAGAATTTAGCTGATTCAGTCATGCAGGCGTTTCTTCTGGTATTGAGTTGCGAATGCAGTGCTTAGCGCCACAATCTATTTTCGCTTGAATATACCAAAGATGCCGGCCATGAATCCCTTTTTATCCTCTTCTTCATGCGCATCGGGTTCGTCGTGCTCCTCGGACGACAAATCGGGCGGGATGAGTTTCAATGCTTCGTTGAATGACGAGCCGGACTTATTGCAATGATTGAGGATTTTGACGGCATGAGCCTCAGTAACGAATTTATCATCGATGAGCTTTTTAGCATGAGTGCAAGCTTCCAGGATCTTCGGCTTGATCAGATCTTTCGACAGGATCACCTCGCCAATCGACATCTTCAAATCGCGCGCCAGCGTTTCCACGCGTTGCATCTCCGGTGCCGGCAAAATATCTGTTTTGAAAATCAAATACCAGATACGATTAACGCTGTCGATTTCTTGCTGAGAATGCGCCTTTTCCTCCATGACGTCTTCGACGGCAATGCCTCGAGTATGAGCTTGTCTGAGCAATTCAACAGCCTTCACCTGGTTTATTTGATTCTCGTGCACCATTCTCTGCAGCTTCAATGCCTCATCGAGCGTCGTGGGTGATATCACACCAAGAGCCACGAGTATCTGACCGACTGGTTGGCCCTGGTTCAACCCTTTTTCAATCGCCGAGATTTTATCGCTTTCTGAGATGATGCCCGCTTGACTCAGGAGATCGCCGACTTTCAGTTTGGCGCTTTCCTCCTGGATCCTGTATGCCCCGGACTCCGAGAGGGATCGCTCGATCGTCTGTTGCTTCTTGTGGGCGGCTTGCAGACCGTTGACGGCCTGATCGAAGGTAATTTTGCCGTCTCGGACGAGAACTTGAGCTGTCAGAGCTGATGTGAGAAGGTTCTGGGAAACGGCACGGGCTAAAACCAGGCAACGCCCGAGCGGCAGATTGTTGTCCTCGCTTTGCCTGATGCAATCGTCCAGAACGGCACGGGTAACGATCCCGGCATTGATCAGCATTTCGCCCAGCTCGCCGGTCGAGACGATGTCTCGATCTTCCGGCGGTTTATACCCCAGCCTTCGAAACGCCTCATCAAGTGGTATTTTCGCCTTAACGCAAGCATTGAGCGCCCGGGCGCCGAACTCGGCCGATATCAAGCCGTCGCGCATAAGCGCCTGCACTTCGATGGCAGCAAGCAGATCACGTTCCTGCAATGCGCCGATCGTCAGCAAGACGCGGCCGACCGGCGTGCTTGATTTTTTGGCGATATGCAGTGCTTCTGCCAGCACTTCTGATTTCAAAACACCGGCAGACACTAAAATCTCGCCAATTCGTTTCGCCCCGCCCCTTCTGTCTCTAGCAATCTCCATACACGTGTTTCCCTGGCACAAGCCCAGCCCTCAGTACTAGTATGCCTCTATTACCGCATTGCTAAGCGCTGCGGCGCCCTGTCGCAAAAATTCCAGGTAGCAGCACCCAATTCGATTAAATCAGATCAGTCAAAGAACGATCAACTGAGCAAAAGGACAAGCAACAGCATTGCTGTCGCCTGTCCATCAAGCCAAGTTTGTCTCTAGGTCGGATTGTCTTCAGGAGCCGAAGCCAATCTCACCAGTTTTAGTAATTGTCGTCGTAAGGAACAACAAATCCTTTGCCCTGGAAGATCATGCTGTGGCTGCCGCTGTGGGGGCTCGGATATCCAACAAAGCCGTGCCACATACCATAGCCGAATCCATGGAGAACTCCATAGGTTCCGCCGGCGACCAATCCGACAGGACCACCGACAAGAGCGCCGGCGACTCGCTCGTAGGCGCCGTCTTCTTTGCCGAGGTTACGCGCCACCATTTTGGTGCCGCCGATTGTTCCCTTAACGGCATCCTGGAAGGTGGCCGTAGGAACATCCCAGAGAGTGGTGACACCCATGCTTACCAAACGCACTGGGAAGTACCACAACTCATAATACACACGAGCCGACTCGGGTCTTTCGGGGTACGCAAAGCTTGGAGAAGCCATACCCATGGTGAGACCCGCAACTGCCAGCAACATTAACACTGCTTTTTTACGCATTCTCATCACCATCTTTCTTGTTAAAACCTTCCCGTACACCGCTTATCTCTCTTCCATTGTTATGTAAGACCAGCGGCTGAACGGTTTCTCCCAGCCTTTCTTCCAACCGTGGAAGAATCCACGATAGACACCATGGGCGCTACCAAGCACCAGACCGACTGAACCGCCGATCGGAACTGCAGCAGCGATTTGACCGGCGCCCTCTTCATCACCGAACTTGCCGGCGACGTGTTGAGTGCCTTTTAGGAACCAGTGGTAACCATCATCGATGGGGCCGGAAATGCCACCACAGATAGCGGCACCGGTCACTGCACCAACGGTGCGGAACGGAGCCTGGATACACCACATAATCGGCTTGGCTTCATAATCAAGAGCCAGAGCCGGGCCTGTAGCCGACGCAAAAAGCACGGCTGCAAGCGCGAATCGACCTAGAGTTTTCTTTCTCATTTTTCCCCCACTCTCCAGAACGACGTTGGAAGCTTGGCTTCTTCGCAACATCTATTTTTCTTCGGTCACAATATAAGATTCAGTGCTGAACGGCTTGTCCCAGCCAGTCTTCATGCCGTGCTGCATGCCATGGATGGCGCCGTAAGGAATGCCCCACAGGAATCCTGTCGGGATACCGAGGATTGCACCCGCGAGATTTTGCCCGAGACCATGCGGATCGCCGAAGGCCTCAGCAAGGTAACGAGTGGTTTTCAGCGGGCAGTTCCAGAGAGAATGGTAAATGATGCCCTCGGGAACATCGACGATTACAGCCGAGGTAGCGCCCAGAAGGCTGCCTACAGCGCCAAGCGGCGTGCTGTCATCGGCGAATACTGGAGCCGATGTTGAGATTGCCATGGCGCCAGCTGCAACTAATGCAAGTAGCTTCTTTTTCATACTATCTCCATATGTCTTTAGAATGGCAGTGATACCAGTTCTAACTATTCCAGTTTTGACCCTTACGAACTGAGACTCGAGTCTTTTTAGTAAGAGTTCGGATGCTCAGACTATTCGTCTTTGAATGTGAAAGCTTCTTTGCTGAAGGGCTGCTCGAAGCCGGTCTTCATTCCGTGCCAGCCACCATCGAAGCTACCATAGGCTGCGCCGCCAACCAGTCCGAAAGGACCGCCGAGGATGCCGCCGGCAACTTGATGATAGAAGCCGTTTTCGTCGCCGAGTTTCTCAGCAACCCACTTGGTCGCTTTGATAGCGCCACGGTTTCCGTCTTTGACCATACCCAGGGGTACGCCAACAACCGTTCCAACCCCGCAACCGAGAACTCGTACCGGGAAGAAGCAGATCGTCGCGAAGGTGCTGTCTTCAGCATGAGAGGGAGTCGCCATGGTGCCAACCAATGTGGCAGCGACTAACAAAGGAAAGGCAATCTTCTTGAGCATGCAGTTCTCCATCTACTTTTAGTAAGGATTGACCAACTAGGACCATCTGGCCCGAGACCACACCAATTGTACCCATTTTCTTCTATAGGTCCATATTCACTTAACCGATTTTTGCGAACCATATATTGGAAGCCTCATGATTTCTGGCTTTACGGCGATCGATTATCTTGTAAAAAGTTTGTTTGATTCCGGCACACTTATCAAGTGGTATATCTGCCACGCCCCTTAAAGACATGCATCAGCTGTCATGATATAGCAGTCGCCATTCAACCGAATGCCTCCACCGGTGATGCCAAGTTCTAACAAGACGTTGTCAATCAGCGGAAAAGGCAACTTTGAAAACTTTTTTTATTCAAAATTTTATCTGTAGCTTCACAGCTTTCGCCAAACATTGTCGGCCACTCCAAGGAGCAGATCCGATCAAACATTCGACGGCGTATGCCCGACATGCTCGGTGCGATGCCATGTCGATACTTGCTTCCCGAAGAGAATTTGGGAAAACGAGAGAATTATGCAGGGCACCCAGTGCCCGTACACGTAGGCGGTGACAAGGATGCTGTGAATAAAGGCTTTGGCGAGCGGCATATCACGATACAACCGCACCGAGATAAACATGTTCACCTGGCTCACCCAGAGAACCGCAAAATACCCCAGAGCCAGGAAACTCCCGTTAGTAGGCGTGCCTGACAGCAACTGCAGCATCTCGGATGTGAACTCGAGGAACACCACCGCTGGTACCAGAAAATAAACCGTGAATGCCAGACAATCTAAGCGTTCGACAAGCGAAAGACGGGTTGGCGAATTAAGCGGAAAGATGTAGTCGAGATAGCGGCGAATGCTCCCCTCAGCCCAACGCCGCCGCTGGCGCATGAGTGCTTTGAGGGTGGTGACGCCTTCTTCCCAGACGACGGCATCAGGACACAAACGAATATCCCAGTTGCTTACCAGCAGGCGCATGCTCAAATCGAGATCGTCGGTGATCGCTTTGTTATTCCAGCCGTTTACATCAATTAGAGCGCTGCGCTTGATCAATTGTCCGTTGCCGCGCAATTCGACTGCACCACCTATGAGGTCACGACCTACCTGAAAATATGTATCGATTGCATATTCTGAATCCTGAAAGCGAGGCAACCACTCGGTTTGGCGCTCGAATATTCGCTTCTGCGCCTGCACTGCTCCGACATGATCCGCTTGCAGGACAGGCAGCATCTTGTTGAGCCAATCAGGCGCGACATAGGCATCGGCATCGAAAACGGCTACCACCTCGCCCTTTGAAAGGGGCAGAGCGTCATTGAGGGCTGCCGACTTCCCTGGATAGGAGCCGGGCAGTCTTGTCACCACTCGCAGGCGCGGGTACCTCTTCATCAAATCGGCCAGGACCTGCGGCATCTCATCAGTGGAGCAATCGTCAATTACCCAGAGGTAGAAGCGATCGTAGTCGAGTTTGAACATGTTCTCGACCGTAGTGCCAATCACTCGCGATTCGTTTTTGGCGGCAATAAAAATATCCACCCAGGGACGCCATTCCGCATCCTGATTGACGATAGCCGGCAGCCGCCCGGGCGAGCGCCTGAAGGCGAAAAATTGCAAAGGCTTGCGTCCGGCCAGAAATTTGCCGATCTTGCCCTTCTGCAAGAGGGGCCTGGCGCGCCGCGAGAGTTTGTGACGAACATATTTGCGCGCCTTCCTCTGCCACTCATCTTGAGCACAGAAAAGCCAGGCACTGTGGGTAATGACAATGACGAGCAGAATCCCCAGCATGATCAAAAGCTCAGGCCCGGTCACCAGGTCATCGATTGCTTTTAACCCGGCCCAGATTGCCACAGCTAAGCCGATGAGAATTATTCGGTTGCGCATATTCTGTTTGAACTTCCGGCACTGTTCCTTCTAATATAAGTTTATAGGAACAAGACTACAAAAGAAGCCGGAGATTTCATCTATTTAAGCAGTTTCTGGGCTCAAAACGCCTTTTTGCGATCATATTAGGCGCAGTTAACTCAATCTGTTCGATCTACGTCATTGGCAGCCTCGAGTTCTCGACGATCGTGCTTGATTTCCTCATTGAGAAAGTGCAAACCGGCAATTACCGTCGGCAAGCCGATAATCAGCAACGTAGTTGATACTCCTCCCGGGAGGTTGTCGGCGGCCACCCCTACAAGGATGACGGGAATGGTCGAGGCAAACGACATGGCCGTGTTCTGGGCACCGAAAACTTTGCCGCGCAGCGCCTCGGGTACAGCCGCTTGCAGAGCGGCATAGGTGGGGACGGCCACCATGGCGCATGAAAATCCAAGGCAGGCAGCCACTGCCAGAGGGATTACAAGCATGCCGCCCGAGAAAGAGAAGGGCGCCAAGCCCAGGTATGACGGGCCGAGAATCTTGATGAAGCCAAGGCAGCCGAGCATGGTCATGAATGATCCAAGGGCGATGAAACCGCGAAAAGCAAGAATTGGCGGCTTTACGCCGGCACCGAATTGGGCGACGAAGAGGTTGCCTATACCCATGCCCAATCCGGCAGCAGCGACGACATAGCCGAACTGATGAGGTTGCAAATCCAGCACCTGCTGCGCCAGACCGACGGCAATGATATTGAGCGTGATAATCGTGCTGAATAAAATGGTGATTTTGAAAATGGCTCTAAAGACGGTGCGGCTGGTGGCAATGTATGCCAAGCCGAAGCGTAACTCTTCCCACCACGGCTCGCGTTCGCCCTTTACAGGCTTGCTGTCCGGCACCACCAGCAGCAGCAAAGCGGCGATGAAAAATCCGCCGGCGACGACAAAGGGCACCCTGCCCAAACCGCTGAGCTGGATGATTGGATCGCCGATGGCAAAACCAAATCCCAGTGCCACCATCATGGTGGTGAAAAACAATGAATTAGCACAAAGCAAATCTTTCTTTTTCACCAGGCGTGGAATGGCGGCTGCCTCAGCCGGTGCGAAGAACTGGCTGCCGATCGAAATTAAAAACGCCAGAGTCAATGCCGCCACCGGTGATGTTTTGATGATCGGCAGGGCGATCATGGCCACAAAGGCTGAGCGAGCCAGGTTCGAGCAAACCAGAACCGCTCTGTTGGACCAGCGGTCCACATAGACGCCTGCCAGAGGAGACAGAATCACAGCCGGTATCGTGAAGGCGACATACAGCAAGCTGGTCATCTGGGCGGCGCCCACGACATGACCGGCAATTTTCGAGTGGCTGGTCAATACCGCTACGAATAAAACGAAGACGGCCCGATCGGATAGTTGCGAGAATATTTGCGCAATCCATAAGGACATGAATTGCGGGTTACGCCAGATAGATGCCCAGCCGACCGGCTCTTTGGCTAAGGGACTGTCTACATCGACCAGGGTCTTGCTGTCGTCGCCATTCAATCCAAGTTCACCGCCAGACGGCGGCCCGGCATTGATGGCACCGGGCTCGGCGGTGTGCGCATCAGCTCGGTCTTGATTTTGCGATGTCACGCTTGGTACCAGTAAGACGATGTCTCTTACTTTACCATCTTCGCAGTAAATCAGATTTTGAGCTGCTCTAACTCATCACTCCGTAGTCTCTCCTCGGCCCGCTCAGGGTGCCGGCCTCTTCGGCATACTCGGAGTCGTCAAGGAAGCCTGCCGCCACCCCGCGTTTGCTCGTCCGGAAGAAGTTGATTATCTCTTTGATTTCAGGATAGGGCTCAATTTCCTCTTCGACTCGGGCCAGGGCATTGGTTATGTTCAACCCCGATCTATATATAATGCGGTACGCCTCTTTGATGGCGCTGCGCACCTCCGGTGGTATCTTGCCTCTTTTCAAGCCGAGCGCGTTCAATCCGCGCACCATTGCCGGACGCCCATCGAGCATTGTGAAGGGCGGCAGGTCCAAACGCGATCCGGTCATGCCGCTCAGCATGCAAAAACGACCGATGCGCAGGTGCTGGTGCATGATGATGAAGCCGGAGGTGACCGTATAATCATCAATGGTGACGTATCCTGCCAGACTCGAGGCATTCGCCATGATCACACCTTTGCCGATCTGGCAATTGTGCGCCAGGTGGACGTAAGCCATCAAAAAGCAGTCGTCACCAACAGTGGTGAATCCCTCTTTAGTGGCTCTATGGATGGTGACATATTCCCGCACTGTGCAACGGTTGCCCATCTTCACGCCGGTAGGTTCGCCGTTGTAGCTTAGATCTTGAGGCTCCAGACCGATGGTGGTGCCGACAAAAATGTTGCAGTCCTCACCAATTTCAGTGATACCGTCGATGATGACATAAGGGCCGATCTTGGTGCCCTTGCCGATTTTGACATTGGGACCGATGATAGCACCCGGGCCGATCGAAGCCGTTTCATGAATTTGGGCGCCATCACTGATGATGGCAGTCGGATGAATCGTCATTGTCTACTTCCTGTGGAGAAAAGGGTCGCGTCTACTTCTTGATTGTTTTAATTTTGTCTTTGGGGATAATCGAGAAGGATATTTCACCCTCGGCAGCGATTTTATCGCCAACCTTGGCTGTTCCTTTCAGCTTGCCTACCGGTCCTTTCATCTTCAGAAGCTCGACTTCCAGGTCGAGGCGGTCGCCGGGTTCGACCATGCTTCTGAACTTGAAGCCATCGATACCAGTGAAAACGCCAAGCGTGTCTTTGTATTCATCCTTAACAAGGATAGCTACACAAGCGAGCTGCGCCAGAGCCTCAACCATGAGGACGCCAGGCATAATCGGCTTGAACGGAAAGTGTCCTTCGAAGAATTGCTCATTGGCAGTCATATTTTTGTAGCCGACAGCTCTCACTCCAGGCTCGATATAGGTGATGCGGTCTACCAGTAAAAAGGGATAGCGGTGCGGCAATAACTCCTTAATGTCGCAAATATCCAGCCCGTTTGGAATCGTAGCGGTGGTCATAATTTCTCCTTCATCAAGGCGCTTTGGCGGTGCTCAAAGCGTTAAGTATAGCCGCTCACAACGCGCAGGGGAGCCGAGATTATGCACATCCAGTGCAGTTGAGCCCGTGTTCGTCCCGTCAATCTTCGCCGCCCCACCTCAACAACGTTTTTAAAATCTCCTAAACAAGCTTTATTTACCGTGAAATTGCTTAATAGTTATGATCGAGGGGACGTCAAGCTGGCTAGAGTTAATCTTGCCAAGAGAGCCGTTTTTTCAGGCTCGGAAGGTAACCCTTTTTCCGGAAATCCTTATGAACACTGTAAGCAAAGAGCCAACCGCCAATTTCTATCGCGAGAGCGCACTCAAGCCCTGTACTACAGGCAATGCAGGCAAGCTGCACGAGGCAGGTGCGATTGATCACGAGAAGCTTGCCCGGGGAGTTCGGCTGATTTTAGAGGCGGTTGGCGAAAATCTTGATCGCGAGGGGCTGGAAGAAACGCCGGACCGCGTTGCCCGCATGTACTCCGAGCTCCTTTCCAGCACGAATTGCGACCCGGCTGATGAGATTACCTGTCATTTCAAAGAAGGCGACGACGACCCGGTAATCGTCAAGGACATGCAATTCGCCACTATTTGTGAGCACCACCTCGTGCCCTTTATCGGCAAAGCGCATATAGCTTACATTCCAAACAGCGGCCGCATTACCGGTTTGTCCAAACTCGCTCGAGCCGTCGATTCAGCCGCCCGGCGCCTGCAAGTTCAAGAGCGCATGACCGCTCAAATTGCCGATGCGCTCATGCGAGCCCTCTCACCCAAAGGCGTTCTGGTCATGCTCGAAGCCGAGCATCTCTGCATGTCGATGCGGGGTGTCAAAAAACCGGGCAGCATTACGACGACCATGGCTGCGCGCGGCGTGCTCAAGGAGAGTAGCGCTCTGCGGCAAGAGCTGCTCGGGTTGATTGACCGGCAATAGCCTGCCGTCTATTTGCTTGACGTTTTCAAACCATCCAGGTTTTTGAATTCGGCCTTGATCTCGTCGATCTTATCGGTAGGTGGATTAAGCGAAAGCGTCTGCTTGAGCGCCGCTTCGCATTCCTGCTTTTTCTTCTCTTGTTTGAGAACGTAGGCGAGGTTGTTCCACATGAGCCAATCGTTAGGAGCAATCTTCGTGCCCTTCTTCAAAATCGCTTCCGCTTCCTGATATTTGCCAAGCAATGCGTAGGTGCCGCCCAGATTCTTGTAATAGGTTGGGCAGCTGGGGCAAGCTTTGATCGCTTTCTCATACTCCGATATGGCTTCTGTATATTGCTTTCGCTCCCGATAATCTTCGCCACGATTGAAGTGAAAATCAGCTTCCATCTTGTTCTTGGTGGCGTCCTTCGTCTTGACGCCGCAAGTCGATTTTATTCCCAGAGGGCTCTTGGCTTGAACGCCCGTGCTGGATACAGAAACAAGTGACACCACCGCCATAGTGGTCAATGCGTACTTAAACAAAATCATTACCTCCGCAACGTCTAAGCTGAAACCGAGCCGAATTAAGCTGTGCAGTTTCAGCAGGCTGATCGTATTCTACCTTCCCGCATGCAATCGCGACTCAGGGAAAACCCCGTAAGTCGTATTCAGCCTCTCCCGGTTTGTAATCAGATACGGATAACTTAGCATTGGGCGAAGCAATCAATGTAAACTTATTCTGCATCAATATTTAGCCGGAGCCTCAGGTGTTCAGAGTCAGCCGCAGAAACTTCATTCTTTCGCTCGTCGGATCGCTGGTCTTGCCGATAGCAAAAGAGTCGAGAGCATCGATCACGCCGATAAAGCCCTTCTCATTTGCATTCATCAGCGACATTCACCTGACGCACGAGCAAGCCGATACTTATGTGCTCTTCAATGAAAGTCAGTTGTTTCTTCAAGATGCCGTAAAGGCGATCAACTCGCTCAGCCTGGATTTTGTCGTCTTCGGCGGCGATATGATTGAAACGCCAGGGAAAAACGAAGAGAACTGGAATCTCTTTCTCGATGTCTTGCAAAACCTGAACTGCAGTTGGGACTTCGTTCTTGGCGAGTCAGACATAGCGGGGACGCCGCCTGTCGATAAGATGCGCATGTTCGGACCGGATTGGAAAGGCAAAGGTCTGGAGTCCGGCACGCCATACTGGTCTCGCAGTCCGGCTCACAACGTTCATCTGATCGGATTGGACACATCCAAACCCAACAGCAAAACCGGCATGATTAGCGATGCCCAGCTTAGCTGGCTGAAGAGCGAGCTCGACAACAACAAGACCAAGTTCACAATCATATTCAGCCATCATCCGTTTCTGGCTCCCAAGCCGTTCGACGGCAGCTCATCATTTGATGATTACTCGGTTTCAAACGGCGGTGATTGCCGCGAGATCCTGGCAAGCTCGGCTTATGTACGCATGGCGCTGAGCGGCCACGTGCCGGTCAGCAAAGTCGAAAAGGAAGGAAACATATATTATGTATCTTGTCCCGGGCTGGTCATCTACCCTTGCGCCTTCAAGGTCTTTCGCGTGAGCGGCGACGAGATCGTCATGGAAACTCACCAGATCAGTTACAAAGCTCTGGTGAAGAAAGCGGAGAAAGCTTTGTTGGAATCACCTTTTGCCTACCACTACAATCGCGCCAATCCAAAAGAATTCGTCGAGTTGTGTGCGGGCAGCAGGGAAGATGCCAATGCCGTTCTGCCCTTCTATGGTGGTATGATTCCGCAAGCCTTCCAGCCGAAAAAAGAAAAAAAGAAAAAGGCGAAATCTGCCAAGAGCGACAAACGATCGAAGGCAGGCAAAGCAGCCGGAAATGCCCAGGTGCAGAATGCACCGCAGAGCCAGGATAGCAACGAGGATTGAATTGATGTCCAGTAAAACGTCGGAAGATATGCGGCGGGGGAAAAGCGGCTCCGAATATGGTGGCACTCATCGCTCACCACTGACTTACAACAGTTATTTGAAAGTACACGATCTGAAAAACCTTCAGGTGTGCCGATCAGAGCATCACGACGAACCGCTGTTCATCATCATCCATCAGACGTACGAACTCTGGTTCAAGCTGATCATTCATGAGCTCGACGAGGTGGCAAGCTTAATGAAGCAAAACAAGCCGCGGCGCGCCAACTTTTATATGAAGCGGGTTGTGCAGATTATGAAAACATTGGTCAATCAGATACATATTTTGGAGACGATGACCACCAAGGATTTCCTCGGTTTCAGAAACTTGCTCAATCCCGCCAGCGGCTTCCAATCCAGTCAGTTTCGCGAGATCGAATTCATGGCGGGCCTGCGCGATTTGCGCATGCTGGATCACTTCCAGGAAGACGAGCCGGCCTATAAGGTTCTAGTCAGGCGTTTCGAGGAACCCTCCCTCGGCGAGCTGTTCTATCAGATGCTCGAGGCAAATGGATTCAAACTGCCAAGAGACGAGCACACCAAATCCGGTGGCGAATCGGAAACGAGCCGCCCGGTGCATGGTGATACCGCCAGTAGTGCGAAGGCAGCGGCACAGCCTGATACTAAAAGCGGTGCGACATCTGATACCAGTTCCGGTGGTTGCCCTTTCGGCGGCTCAACCTCGAAAGTTGACACCACTGATAGTGCAGGTGATGAAGATCCGAACACCATTGCCCGCATCCGCGAATTGAAGAAGTTGTACGATGAGACGGACAAGTATGCCGAATTCCACGACCTGGCAGAATCGCTCATGGATCTCGACGAGTTGATCTTGTTGTGGCGGAATCATCATGTCGTCGTCGTGGAGCGCATCATCGGATTCAAACGCGGCACAGGCGGAAGCCAGGGGGTCGGTTATTTGCGCTCGACCCTCAGTAAAAAATGCTTCCCCGATTTCTGGAAATTGCGAACCTACCTGGAAGAGTAGGTTTTGTTCTTCGGCGCTGATCGCATTTTTAACTTTTTGCATACTTAAAACTTACATCCACTAGGTATAGAGGTTTTAGGGGATCAGAAATCGATCCTGTTCGCGAAATAGAGTCGAAATAGAGCCTCAGTGGTCAATATTCTCGCCTCGGTGGTCCATATTCTCCCCTCGGTGGTCCATATTCTTGATTTAACGGTGGTGTTCTGATGGTGCGCATTAGGGAGTTTCAGTTTGTCCCGATAGCAATGGCGGCAATTCTCCTCCTCTGTCTTGCTCTCCACGCCAAGGAAACGCTGGCCCAACCGGGGGATGCGAGCAAGGCGGCGGCAAAGGATACTGAAAATAATTTGGAGAACGGCAAAGTCCTGGTCGTTCTGCTGCACGCCCAGCATTGCCGGACGTGGTGCAAGGAAGTGCGTCCGATTTTAGAAGAAATCAAGAAAGACTATGGCGACAGGCTGGCCATCCGCGAACTAGATATTACTGAAGACACCCTTGCCAAGGCTAAGGCGCAGGCAAAGCAATTGGGGGTGGCGTCCTTTATCCCGGCAGGCATGGACTCGGTGCCGTGCGTCGGCATTTTCTCGGCCGATCGGCATCTTGTCGGCGAGCTGGCCGGACCTCAGAAAAAGTCGACTTACAAAAAATACATCGAAAAGGCTATGAAAGCTAAATGATTGGCGCTTTTCGAATTTACATATGCGCCGCGGCAGTTTATGTGATGTTAGCCAGCCTCCTGGTCCTTTTCGGCTGGATGGTCAACAACGAGCAGCTCATCTCGCTCTTTCCGGCGATGAACGGCAAGGTTCTGCCCTTCCTCGGCCAACTGCATTCCTCGGCGGCAATCTGTTTATTTCTTTTATCGGTGGCGTTTCTTTTGAGCATTCCGGCAAGCGATTGGTGCCGCCGAATCAGTGCCGCAATTTGCTCATTTGTGTTTGTCAGCAGCTTGCCTGCCATTTACGTTGCCATAACCCGTGAGGATTTCGAGCCCATCCGCATCATGCAACCTGATCCGGCGGCAAGTGGCATTACCTTTCCTGTTCCCATGGCCGTGGAAGTAGCGGCCTCGATGATTCTGCTGAGTATCTCCATATTGTTTCTTTGCCTTCCCTTCAAGAACAGCGTCAAGATCTCGCAGATGATCTCTGTATCGGCGATGGCGATTCCATTGCTGATCATACTCGGCGCCGCCACACGCGTTCCTCAAATCTGCGCTCTTGGCGGCTGTTTTACTATGTCGACCGGCTTTGCACTTCTCTGTCTGGCATTGAGCTCGGCCATCTTTCTCGTCCGTCCTGACCTGGAATTTGCCGCTTTGTTTTCTGCCCGCACTATGGGTGGTGCGCTGTTGCGGCGGGTGATTATGTTTTGCTTCATCGTTCCATTTCTGTTGATTGCACGCACGGTCGCCGTCCATTCCCAGATTGATATCGATGAGCAAACGGCATGGCTTGTATTCATCTTTCTAATACTCTTGAGCATGGTGGCGCTTGTGGTATCAGGCGTGAAAGCGGTCGACCAAATGGAACACGAACGGACTCGCATTGCCTCCGAACTGAAGGACGCTCTCGACAAGCAGCAAGAGATCGCCGGCGCCCTGAAGCAGACAAAAGAACAGCTCGAGCTTAGCCGCAGATCGGGTAACAACAGCGGCTCATCCAGTGGAAATTCGACGACAAAGTACAAAATGGTTTGTCTAGAGTGTGCCCAAGAGTTCGATGAGCCGCAACAGACATGTCCCGTCGACGGCTCTAAATTGAGCAGAGTAATTGATGACTCACTTATCGGCACCGTTTTTCTCGATAAGTATGTCGTGAAAGAACTTATCGGCTCGGGAGGCATGAGCACCGTATATAGAGCCACTCATTTGTACGTCGATCGCGACGTCGCCATAAAGTTTTTGAAAGAGAAAGCGCTGCTGCATCCCGCCAATCTTAAACGATTTATGCGGGAGGGCAGGGCAACCGGAAGACTTGACCATCCGGGTATTGTCGGCGTCAGCGATGTCGGCCTCGCTCCAAACGGTCACGCCTTTCTGATCATGGATTATCTCGAGGGCATGAGCCTTTCTCAGTGGCTCGACATAAAAGGCTGTTTGCGCATGGAAGAATTCAACGACATCATGGGTCAGGTTTGTGATGCCGTGGCATTTGCGCACGAGCATGGCGTCATCCATAGAGATCTCAAGCCAAGCAATATCATGCTCGTGAAAGCATCAGATGGCAGCCAGCGGGTAAAGATCGTCGATTTTGGCTTGGCACGAGTCGTCGGCGAAGAAAGCGATCCACTATTGAAGCTGACGATGACCGGAGAATGCTTTGGCAGCCCGCTCTATATGAGCCCGGAGCAGTGCTTCGGCAAGAAGGTCGATGAACGCTCCGATGTCTATGCATTAGGTTGCATATTCTTCGAATGCCTGACCGGCACACCGCCGATTATCGGCACGAACGTCCAGGACACCCTGAGGAAGCACAGAGAAGAGGGTCCTGCTTCTTTCCCTGAAGGCACACCCGTGCCCCTCCATATACAGGGCGCCATCTATAAAGCGTTGCAGAAAGAAGCGCGAGCCAGGCAAAAGAGCGTCCGCCAGCTCAAGCGCGAGTTGCTCTTCGACACGCACGCGGCCGCCGTTTAATGACCACATGT
>JAJPJO010000094.1 GCA_021324135.1 Pseudomonadota bacterium | reverse complement strand
CTCATCGTCAGCGAGCTTCCATCGGTGCTGGTCGTACAAAATGCGCGCTTTTTCGTAGTGAGCGTTCATTTTAACTTCAAGTAATTGATAATGTCGTCGTAAATCCCGTCAGCATTTGAGTACGTTGCATAGTTTTTTGCAATGTGAAACCACTCAGCAGTTGATGGTTTCACGTTTTTCGCTGCATTCTGCAAATCCTTGGTCGTGAGCGGTTTTGGGATTCCGTCTTTCATTGCTTCAGCAATTTTTCTTTCCACAGCTTCGTCAACTAATGCCATGAGATCGGCTCCCGAGAATTTATCTGATTTGCTGGCAAGAAGCTCGAAGTCAATGTTTTCTATGGGTTTTGAGCGAAGCATTAGCCGAAAGATTGACGCACGCGCTTCAAGATCTGGGGGTGGGACGAAGATGATACGGTCAAATCGACCTGGGCGACGAAACGCTGCATCCAAATACCAGGGCGCATTTGTCGCCGCCATGATCACTACGCCATCATTATCTGAATCCACTCCGTCGAGTTCGCTCAAGAATTGATTGATGATGTGCCTGCCACCAGTTTGTCGCATGTCTGATCTGCTCGCAGCCAGAGCATCTACCTCATCGAAAAATAAAAGGCAAGGTTTGCTGGCTCTAGCCGCTTCGAAGACTTCATGCAGATTTCGCTCGCTGCTACCGATCCACATATCGAGGACTTGGTGTAATCCAACGCTGATGAATTTTGCGTTGATTTCGCCAGCGGTGGCACGTGCCAAGAAGGTCTTGCCGCAACCAGGTGGACCATACATGAGAATACCGCCACCTACTTTTTTGTCGTAAACTCTAAAAGTCTCTGGATGAGTATACGGATAAATGATCTTCATCCGTATTTGCTCTTTAATATCTTCCATTCCTCCCACATCAGCGAATTTAGTCCTCGCCGTCTCGACAATCGAGCTGTCGTTGGTTCTCTCGATGGTTGAGTGTCGCAATTTACCATCAACAACTGGGCTGTTTTTCATGCCAATTCCAAGACGTTCGGCGAAGTTTGGATCTGCTACCGCAGGATCTTTCGCGACTCCTTTCTTGTACTGTTCAACTGCCTTCTGAACGTCTCCTTCGTTTAGTAAAAGACGAGCGTGCAGCGTCCACGCGCCTCCTGGTGCCTCCTCCGTTTTTAAGAGATCCTCGGTCAATACCAAAGCTTTGTAGTATTTCCCTGACTGGAAGCAAGCTCTGGCCAATGACAGTCTCGCTTTGGCATTATTCGGCTCATAAACAAGGACGTTCTCATATTCCGCTTCTGCATCTTCGAACAATCCATATTCGAACAAGGCATCTGCCAAAAGAACGCGCAGCGGAACATTTTCAGGAGACAACCGGACCGCGGTTTTTAGTTGTTCAATTGCTTCGCGCTTGGACATAGTGACGCTTCGATTCCAATACAAGGTCATTTCATTATATCCAATGGGTGTTTCGGAGCTAGCCTCGCGATATCACGGATTAGTGAAAGATGGTCATTTGCTGGTTTTTGACCACCTTTCGCTGAGTCACAAATTTTGTGCGGAATCCATCTGCGGTCTCCTGATCAGGAAGAGCGTTATCTCGCTCCGCTCTCTGACAGGCTTCGCATTGCCGATTGTAATGGAGATTCTCTCGCCGAATCGATGAATTATTTTGAGGTTTTCTCGCAAGGCAACAGTTTGAATGCCGTTCTCTGTAATCAGCAGCAGCCGAACATTTGTAATCGCATAATATTCCGTTGGAACTTCAAGTGTGAGGCGCACCTCAGGTTGCGTGCATTTTTCCAGCTTTGGCTTTGGTACTTTATCCGATATGTCGTACACTTTTTTGAACAATACGAGGTATGTAACACCCAAGATCGTAAGCAATGCAGCATTGATACTTAGTGCACGCAGAACAATAAACCATAAAATACCGAAGAAGATCCCATATAAGAGCACGCCGTCGGCTTCCGACGACTGAATCTGACACATCATGATCCAATTCACCAGTCTTGTTCGCCAATCCACGGACCTGCGGCCTGGGGGGAGACTACTCGAACCAAAGATCAAGATTCTCTCTCCATCCGATAGTTCGCTGACGGTCCGCTCGAAGAATTCATGCTCGCTCCTGGTCATAGCAAGACATCCCGAGCGTTAGTTGTTTAGCCGGCGCTCCTCTTTCAGAGCCGGCTCGTCATTCTGTGTTGGAAATTCCCTTATCCGCTTTCCGTCGCGCACGACAACTATAGTCGTGGCTGTTTGCGCAGCAATCTGCCGGGCTCGTTTTGCGGCTCTTATAAGCGCAGCAGTTGCGTGCTGCATATCAGGATCAGGCAGGCTTTCCTTCATGGACTCATCCGTTCATCGATCCAAACAGGCTATCTACACCATTATCGTACCACCGCCAAAAGGGTCGACGCGACCTGAAAGGAGATGAGACAATTGCGAAGAGGTATAAAGGTTTTGGCAATCGATTTTGGCAGACAGTTCGCCGGAGAAAATTGATATGGCTGTGCTTGGACGCCGTCACTGGTATCGATACGACTCTGATGACGGCAAAAACTACAGGATCAGATTGTTGGATTATCTCGCCGAAGCGGCGGGCTTAGAATTGGACGACACGTTGCCGGAACTGCCGCGCGGTTACGAGCCCCGTTTTATCTGGGTACAGGAAGTCGAACCGAGCACTCCTGGCAGACCACTACGGAAAAAATTGATCGTAGAAAAGAAAAATCTGCAGCACTTCTTATCGAATCCGACAATCGAGGTGGCCGGCATCAAAATGAAAATGACGAGTTCTGTAGGCGAAATTCGGCGAGGCCGTGGGCGAAACGATGGCCCGATCTCTGAAGTTCGAGTTGACATTTCTACCGAACCATAGCCGCCTCATTAGCGATTTGATTTTGCCGAATTTGATTGCTTTCGGTATCATTCTGTCGGCAAATTCTCAGCAGGAGTAGCTCCTCAAATCCACTATGCAGCAGCAGGGTGGAAGGATATCACAAGTGGTCACTTCCATGTAATTGACCACCTTTCCTTTCCGCGCAAGACTTATCTGAACACCAAGAAAGCCGAGCGCTCGTTCCCGTGGTTGTCTCGCTGTTTAGTGATCGCTGTCGGTTTCTTAGCAGACAGGCTGATGTTCCTTTGAGAGTCAATCTTGATGACCACATCGACAACTTTATCTCCTGACTTAGACTTTGAAACGTTCGAGATTATGTACTCAGCGACAGCTTGATTGCTTTTTTCATTCAAATACAATCGTAAGCAGTCTTGCTCTCGTGCCAGTTTGAATTGCGTTCTCTTCGAGGCGGGAATTGGAAATCCCTCATCAAGAAGGATGCCTTTTGTGCCGTCAGCGACCGCAAAGAAAACGCTCTCACCAAGCACATCTTGAGCGAACAAACAAGCGGGAAATGATTCTGCTATGTTTCTCCTCAATTGATCGATCCTTGAGCTTTTGTCCGCCATCCTCCGAGATCGCAATTTATGCATCATGTCCATAGTCATATCCATGAGTTTGTCATCCATTGCGGCTTTCCATTTGACAGCATCGGCAATGGGACCGGGATAACGCTTTGAGATAACGGTAGAAATCTTTCGGTTCATCGATTTGCAAAATGTATATGTCTGATCAAAAAACTTGTCCACCCTTGACTCAATGTCAGTAGCGTTTGACTCGAGCTTGGTCGTCCACTCGGTAAGCCTTTCAGCCTTCTCATTGAAGTTATTCTGAACTGAGAACCGCATTAGCAAAGCGATTAGGGTGGCATAAAGCAAAATAAACAAGAGAGGTCCGACGCTATCGGATAGGGTCCAGATTGGTTCAGGCAGTCCTAGTAACGGATAGAGATTTCTAGCCGCAAAAAAACCAAATGAGAAAAGCGGAAGGCCAACAAAATATGCGAACAGGAATGGATGGTTATTTACCTTTCGTTCCAGCCTTTTGTGTTTGTCTGACAGTAAGAATGGCTCTAACACGGGTTTCAACAAGATCAGCGTAATTGCAATTGTCGTTGGCATGCCTATAGTGACGACACAGCACAAGAGCAGTTGTTTTCTTTCTAGCTCAGAAAGGCCATTAAATCCCTGGCAACACTGAGCCAATACCAGGCAACACAAAGCCAGTACTACACCTGTGCCCAAGATCACGGACAGCAGGTGCTGCCATGCGCGAGTTCGGATCTCTTTCACGTGCTCTTTCATAATTCGATCCTATCGCGAATTAACTCAGGTTGGAGCGCGTTCGGTCTGATACCTAATCGGTGAACGCGAGCACAGCGTTGGACTTTACGGCGGGTACGCCGCTTAGTCCAATCGATAATAGGTGCACCGGCGGGACGTCCCGCCGGCGTAAGTTGCTGTCGCGACTTAATGCGCGCTGGCGCGCGCTCTGATCCGACACATAACTTCAGGTGAACCGATGCGAGGTCGCCTCGGCATAACGCAGTTGTCACTGAGGATGCATTGTAATTCCAGGTTTTGAACGGTTGTTCAGCATGAGGAGCGAAGACCATTTGGCTGAGAAGAACTAAAATCTGTCATGCACCGTTTTCTTCAAAAAGGATTCTACCCACATAGAAGTTCTTGGAAATGCATGTTTTATGTCCGAGCTAATAATAGTATCGGCGCCCATGATCAGCATCATGACCTCTCCAAATGTTTCGGCAGGCCCAACATCACCACCGGCGACGTACAACTTTAGTTTGTCCTTCATTGCATAATCCATAGCATCGACATCCATCTTCCAGAGCTTGCGATATCTCGAATCGTTGGAAAGATGCTCGAGGCAGTAATCGACAGCGTGAGCACACTGCATTTGGGTAGCCACCCTTATTTCACTTGTCGACCGCATATCTCCGAGATAGGTGTCGCCGGG
>JAJPJO010000008.1 GCA_021324135.1 Pseudomonadota bacterium | reverse complement strand
GGTCGAAATATTTTCGAACTCTTCATCCGTTTGTTTTGACCAGGCGAACACATCTCCCAGAAAAGCTCTCGCAGCCCCAACCGAATCTGAATCGGATAAACATGCATTCCAGTTAGAGTCGTTTGTGATTCGATTTAGATGAGTGACGATTGCTTTTTCAGACAAACCGTTGTTGTCCAAGAACGAGTCAGACGATAGCTCCCGAACGATCGTTTTCTTGGGCGAAACAATTTCTACGACAAAGGTCGGCTCGGGAAGCTCTAGAACAGCAGCAGATCGGCGGAGGAAATACATTACCATGTGCAATCCGATTAGCGTCACAAGATGAGGTAATGCATCGTACCCCGGCATTTGGCAGTCTCTTATATTGAGCCAATCATCAGCCAGGGCGACATATTCTGGTAATTCAGCATAAGGAAGGTACGGTGGCGATCCACCTTTTCCAGTACTCGACCCAACTGGCTGCAGCAGTGCTACCAAGCGATTCCATTTAGCGGCTTCAGATCCAGGACGAGGTACTCCTACAACGCCGATATCAGTCAAGAGTTTCAAAATGTCCGCACCTTTGCCACTCCTCGTAAGCATCAGATACAGAAGCTCGCCTGTCCGTGCAAAAAATCGTCGATCAGCACCCACCTTATCTGCCCCGACTTCGCTGCCGGTTATACGAAGATCCTCGAACAGACAGTCAGGACCATACGGAAACACAAATTTTGACGTCCATCGCTTATTGCTATCACCCTCAAAAGCACTGGACTGGAAGAACTTAACGATTTCAGCAAAGTCCGTGAATGAGGAAAATCGAGAGCGCAAATACGTAAAGTCAGGATTAGACAATCCTCCGGCCGAGTTAGCCATCACTTCAAACCATGCCTTCCATCTATTCTCATCGTGTTGCTCCTGGGCCACCAATGCAGGCAAGTATGGATTGTTGAAGAGTATATTGCGTAAATGAAGACGACGCTCAACTGTATACTGCAGGGTGTTCGCCTTTTCTTCAATAAAAGCTTTGTTCTCGGAAAATTGACATTGAGCAACTGTCAAAAATTCAAGAAAGGTAAGCCATGGCGTTTGTTCTTCTCGAAGGCGGTGTCCCCAAATCGCTTCATCCAGCCAAAAATCGGAGTCAGATTTTATTCGTTCCAGTCTTTGAATTGTCACGTTAAATCTCCAATGCTCTATCAGTAACAATTCCACTATCGCTGAGTTCTACAAGGCGCAATTCGATTCGCTCGCTCGTCGAGATGTGCTCTCCTCCAGCGTCTTCCTGTAACTTCCGTTCCGCCAGTTTTCTTAGAATTCTTGTCTTAAAGGCAAGTATGTCTTCATAGCACTCTTGTGAAAAGCTGGTTGGTAAGGCACCATCTGACACACGAGATAGATATTCGAATCTCGTCAGGCTGAGCTGCATACTTGCTGGTGGAATCGCTGGGTCATTGGTAACAGACACAAGAAGCTGCGGTAGCCTTCTATTCTGGTCAAATTCGATGGTGACGAATTCTCCTCTTCTCTTGCTAACCGCTATCCGCTCTTCAAAAATCCTGGACACCTTTGCCTGCGAATAATGACCAGACGTCGCTATAATCAAATCGTTTTGATTGTTAGCCAGCAACCCTGTAAAGATCCGATTCAAGCCCTTTACCAATTTCGCAATTACAGGCTTTACCACGACTCCACCAGATTTAACGACATCATATACCTGTTCCAAGTACTCGCCGGCACTGTGATAAAGGGTAAGTTCCCAAGATCGGAATTGATCTTCCTTTGTCTTCGGGATGACGAAAAATAGGCGCTGTCGCTGACGGTGTAAAAGCTCGAGAAAGTCCATTCGATCATCGACAGTTGTAGCTTCAAGATAGGCAAACTGCTTATTCTTGAAAGATTGATCTGCTCCATAGATCGCGTCGGACAGGACCAAATCCTGAAACTCCTTTGCAAGTTCAGTGTCATCGGCGCCAAAAATGAGCATGTTATCTATCTTGTTTGACGTTTCACTGCCGATACCGTAACGCCCCAACGTTTCAAACACTTCGATTGATTCGCGCCTCCGCTCGGGAAGATTCTCGCCAAAAAAATTACTGTACAGGCTGCCGTACGCAGCTCTTCCAGATTCAACCACGCTCGGAACGTCCTTGCACCGCAAGAGGTAGTCCTTACCGTCTGGATGTCCAAGCAGCGAATTTGCAATGAGCAATAGTTGCTGTCTTACGGGCAAATGCAGTCCATCTAGGTCGCACAATCTCAATAAATCCAATAGCTTGTCGAAGGTATTCTCATCGCACACCTGGCCTTGGAGACGGGCCTTATTTTCGAATATGGGACAACGCTTGTCGATCGGTGCTAGTCCACCGAATGCACAATCGGTACATTGTTCCCAACCACGATGATCAAGAACAGCACGAAGAATAGATGGAAACAATTCAGCAGTCTGAAGGCGGCTCAGATTGTAGAGCTTCAGTGGTATTCCGGGCTTTTGAGCAATGTCATCAACCAGCAGATCCTCGATCAAGTCTTTCAGAGCTTCGACTTCGGTGGCGATGGCAGTAGCAGAAAGCGCTTCAACTAGCTGACCGTCATTTGCAGCGATCAAAAACACTTCGTTCTTTGCAGTTCCAAAAACATTGTTCTTAAGCCGTACGAGAATGTCTTGTTGTTCGACATCACCAACAGAGCTGAGATCTTTCACCACAACACATTGCATCCCACTCGCTAATGTAAGAACGCGAATTTCCTCCTTGGATGACCAGATCTCAGCAGAACCACCCAATGCTTCCCAAACCTGCCTGCAATAGTAAGTTTTGCCATCACCTGCGGTGCCCGTAAGAATCACAGAGCTAGGCTGCTGGTCGGTAAAATTCTGGATTAATTCATGCTGGTACTTTGCCTCAAACGAAATAGGATCCACTCCTTTCCGCTTATGCACATCCTGCACCCGCTCATCATACATAGTGTCGTTTCTGGGGACCGGCCCATAATGTCTCAGGACATCTACTAACTTCGATGATTTGCAGACTGGAACTGAATTCATGTGGACATCCCGAGAGAAGGAAAGATTCAAAAAAGGGTGAGGTCGCCAGAAAGTGGCAACCGCGCAACATTGACGCTATTTTACTTTCCGTGGGACGAGAAGATCTACCTAGGACCTCTGGCTTGAGGCTTGTCAAGCGGTCTGCTGCCGACCGTCGGCAAAGAAATTGCGGGAACTACGGCAAAAACCTTGACTATATGCATGACGTGCTATACCATACGTATTTATGGTATTCTGCGCGCAATTTTTAATGGAAATTAAATAAAATGTCTCCGAAGAGCTAAGATGTCTAACCCATAACGACTAAAGGTTTATCGTTGACTCTACTGAATATGCGAAGAGTATGGCTGGCGTGAAAGTAGTGGCGTAATGGGACAAGCGGATCGGCCGCCATTATTGAATTAGGTTCTTCGTTTAGAACAGAATACTGTAATCGGCAGGCAGCGACGGATTGGAGTGGGCTTTATGGTAGTTGCTGAAAAACAAACGCAGTTAGCGCATCAAAATTCCCCAATTTTCTCGCGTCACGAGACGTTCCCCCCTCGGAACGGCTGGTTGAAAAAAGCTTTTGACGCTATAGCGGACGATCCTAACGTGTTCACTAGAGACGACGCGGCACTGATACTTGGCGTCGGAAAGAATATGGCGAAGGCAATTCGGTATTGGGCCATTGCGTTCAAAATAGCCGAAGAAAAGTTAGACAAAAGCGTCAAGTCTAAGACAATGATCGCCACGGAATTTGGTAATCGTCTGCTGTCAGATAATGGCTGGGATCCTTATTTGGAGGACACGGCATCATTGTGGCTGCTCCATTGGTCCTTATTGAAGAAACCGTGTTTGGCTAGTAGTTGGGCGTTTGCATTCAATCATTTTAGGCATCCTGAATTTACCCAGGAAGACTTCCTAAATGAGGTCTCTGCCTACGCAAAGCAGACATGGCCGGACAGCGATTTTTCGGACGCGACCCTTAAGAATGATGTGTCGTGTTTCGTCCGAATGTACTGTAAAGACGAATCAGCGAGACATGTCTCTGAAGAAACGATTTCATCCCCATTTTCTGAATTGAACCTTCTGACAAAGAGTGGGGGGAGCCGGCATATCAGTTTTCACTTTGGCGGAAAGACGACGTTGCCAGACGCGATTGTGGCGGCAGCGTCTCTTGACTATGCCAGCGAAATTTCGACTGGACAGTCGACCATCAACATTTCACAGTTGGCCTATAGTCAGGGGAGTCCTGGACAAATTTTCAAAATCACCGAGTCTATTTTGTGCACTGCTTTAGAGCACGTCTCTTCGCATCGGAAGGACATCGTCATTTCGGACACAGGCGGCATTGTTCAACTGGCATTTACTCGCGATCCACTTCGAATTAGCGAAGATGTTCTGAAACAGTTTTACGCGCCGAAGGGGAGGTAGATTATGGCCTTGCTATCGCAATTCATAACTCTCAAAGGGCGATACCACCGCTCCGTCAATTTAGAACGCGACCTTCATGGCACAGATGCACTAGAAGGATATGTTGTAACGCCCAGATCTGCTGCTGCGCTGGAAAGAATATTGTCTGCAATAGTTCATCAGCGCGCTAGTCGAGCTTGGACCTTAACTGGTGCGTACGGAACTGGCAAGAGTTCTTTTGCCCATTTCTTGCTCAGCCTGTGCGCAGAATCGCAAAGCGATGAACGTCGTTTTGCTCAAGGCATTCTCAATAACCACAACTCACATAACTCGTCCGAGTTGCGCAAGTTAGGGAAGAAGATTGAAATGGGCGGCTTGGTTCGTGCGGTAGCGACTGCACAGCGAGAGCCCATTGCTCACACAGTTTTGAAGGCTATCGATAGAGGCGCGTCAGAGTTCTGGTCCGAGGCTGGACCAGGTAGAAGACCGCTGGTGCTTAACGAGTTACGAAATCGGGTTGAGAAGCTAAAACCTTCGACCATTATCAGTTCCAGTGAGGTTATTGGTTTTGTCGAAGAGGTTGCAGCAAAGTCAAAAGCCGGACTGGTTCTAATCATTGATGAATTAGGTAAAGGATTGGAATATGCAGCACTCAGCCAGTCCGATGGAGACTTGTTTCTGCTCCAGCAACTTGCGGAGCTGAGAGCCGAGCCCGGTGCATATATCTTAGGGCTATTGCACCAATCTTTTGCCGAATATGGACAAGCACTGTCTTCGACCCAACGTGCAGAGTGGTCAAAAATTCAAGGAAGATTCGAAGACATTCCATTTACCAATTCAGCGGCAGAAGCTCTAAGGTTGATGTCTCATGCCATTGATTACGCACCAAATGCAACGCTGAAGGCCGTGACCAAAGACTATGCCAAAAGGTGGCACAAGGAACTTTCAGCACTTTTGCAAGAGACGTCCTACACACAAGAAGCGATCGCGGATCTATTGCCGATACACCCCGTTACTGCAATCGCATTACCCCTCCTTTGTAATAGGTTCGCTCAGAACGATCGCTCGTTGTTCACATTCTTGACCAGCGACGAGGCACACTCCTTTGCATACTTCCTGCAGAATCACGAATTTAACCGAGACTCACTGCCGACGCTGAAGTTGAGTTCCCTTTACGATTATTTCGTCAACGTGGTAGGAGCCAATCTCTATTCACGGCCGCATTTGAGTCGATGGGTCGAAATTCAAGGTCGCATTACCGAGTCGCATGGACTCGACGACGAAGAAATCCAAGTGCTTAAATCTGTGGGGATTCTGAATCTAATTGCTACTGCGGGGACACTGCGGGCAAGCCTTAATCTTGTCGCACTGTCTTTATGCGATAGTCCTGATGACCAGATCGAACTTGCTCGATGGAAAAAAGTCATTTCGTCGATGATCGACAGACGAATAATTGCGCACCGGAAGCAGCTCGATGAGCTGAGAGTTTGGGAAGGTTCGGACTTTGATATAAATCAGGCTACACAGGATTTTGTCGAGTCTGACACGCGTCCGCTCGACGAGATTCTAAATCGTGCAGCACCACTAGGACCTGTTGTAGCGCAACGACACAGTTATCATTTCGGTACGTTTCGATACTTCGAACGGCGCTTTGTTTCCACTGAACTCCAGCTGCAACAACTTAGGACGATCGCGGAAGCTGCTGACGGTCTAGTTGCTTATTGGGTCTCTGACCGAAAGTGTCTTGAGGTTCCAAGCATGACAGCGGACGGCAAACCATTGGTTGTAATCGGCGCATCAAATGTTGTCGCACTGAGACGCGCTGCACATGAGTTAAACGCGTTGCAACGAGTAGGAGGCTCGCCAGAGCTGCAGACAGATGGAGTTGCAAAACGCGAAGTGAGACAAAGAACGCTGGTTGCTAAGCGTCATCTCGAAGAAGTGCTAAGCGACTCGTTCAATCTTACGAATAATAAAAACTGCTGGGCGCTAGGTAAGCAGAAACATTACCGCAGTTGGCGTGATTTTATGGCATCACTGTCATCAATATGCGACGAAGTATATTGCAGCACACCCATATTGAACAACGAATTAGTAAATCGTCGGGAGTTGACTTCGCAAGGAGCAAAAGCACGCCGAGAACTATTAGAAGCACTACTAACTCGCAATGATTTACCGCACCTGGGACTCACCGGATTCGGGCCAGAGGTTAGTATGTATCGTTCAGTGCTGAGCAATACGGGTATTCACACTCAGTCAGAGAACGGCGACACTTGGTTGATTGGACCACCGCAAGACGTAAGTCTTTTGCCTACCTGGAACGCGATCGAGCGCTACTGTCTTGAAAGCGTCAAGAATCCGCGAACCGTCACCGAACTCTTTGAACTGCTATCCCATGCGCCATACGGCTTAAAATCAGGTGTTCTTCCAATATTATTTGCAGCCGTCCTCATTCACCACGACGATGACATCTGTATCTATCGTGATGGAACATTCATCCCGATCCTTGGCCCTGAGCATTTCGAGCTTCTAGTGAAGGATAGCAGCCGCTTCGCTGTGAAACACTTCGTAACCTCTGGACTACGTGCGCAGATATTCAAAGAAATTGAAGAACTTGTCGCGAAGGTAGACAAGTCAAAACGGCGCACACGAAATGCAAGCCTGCTAAGCGTGGTCACTCCATTGACTCGCTGGGTTTCAAGTCTTCCAGCGTATACCAAGAAAACATCAATGTTGAACGAACAAACAAAGGCTATCAGAGACGCAATTGTCTCGGCTAAACAACCTGATGAACTACTATTCACTGCTATACCGGTAGCGTTAGGGCTAGGTCCAATCATAGACGGAGACAAGGAGAATATATCGAAGGCAAACGATCTACGCGTCGGTCTTTTGAGAACCTTACGTGAGTTGCAGACTGCATACGATGAGATGATAAATTTATGCCAGCAACAGGTCTGTGATGCGTTTCGCGTTGAAGCAAGTTCAGCCAGACAAGCGCTAAGAGCGAGAGGATTAGCGGTTTCGCTTTGCTCCGGTCAATTCGACAGTTTTGTCGCACACCTCATCGATGAGAGACCAGATGATCGGGCATGGTTCGCTCAATTGCTGATGATTATAGGGGACAAGCCGACCGAATCTTGGCGAGACGAAGATGTTGAACTGTTCAGAGACGACGTGGTGACCTATGCAAAGCGATTCGCCAACTTCGAAGCAGTGCAGTCTACGATGCGCCAGTCGCCTGGCGTTGGCTTCGAGGCAAGAAAGATAACACTTACCCAACCGTCTGGCAAAGAGGAGCAAAAGATCCTCTGGATCGAAACCGCCAAAGAGAATCGTGTTAACGCCTTGGTTGATGAGATTCACGAAAAGCTTTCGGAATTTCCAGACCTGCAGGATGCTGTTTTGTCAAAATTGACCGAAAGCCTGTTGGCAGAGACTTCCCGGAATAGTCGGAGAAAAGAGGCATGAGCAAATCAATCCGACATGTACTCGGTCTGTCCGGGGGAAAGGACAGTGCTGCCTTGGCGGTGCTCATGCATCGAGAAGTGCCGCAAATGGAGTACTTTTTTTGTGATACACAAAAAGAGTTGACTGAGACTTACGAATACCTCGACAGACTCAAGGCAAGACTTGGGATAAACATTCAGTATTTGAGCGCCGAACGTGGGTTTGACCATTGGTTAGATGTTTATGGCGGTGTTCTACCTTCTCCGCAGATTCGTTGGTGCACAAAGCAACTTAAGATCAAACCCCTGGAAAGGTTTATCGGGAACGATCGGGCGCTGAGTTACATTGGCATCAGGGCAGACGAAAGCAGAGATGGATACATTTCCACGAAACCAAATATTACTCCCGTGTACCCATTCAAGGAGCGGGGATTAGTCAAGGCAGACATACTGCGCATTCTTGAGGAAAGCGGAATCGGCATTCCTTCGTACTATTCGTGGCGCTCTCGCTCTGGATGCTACTTCTGTTTCTTTCAGCGAAAGATTGAATGGGTCAGACTATCTGAAGAACATCCGGACCTTTTTGCAAAGGCGGTGGAATACGAACAGGATCACAGTGATGGACGGACATTTACTTGGAGCCAAGGTGAGTCTCTGTTGGCATTGGTAGCCAGGAAAGAGCAGATCATAGCTGATCATGAAAAGGCTATGCGGCGAGAACTTGCCAACAAGCCAAATCAACCACTTAGCGAAGTTCTAGAAAGCATACTGGATGAGGAAGACGATACCCTCCCTTGTCTGTCCTGCCACCTCTAGAGCAAAGCGAGCGATACCGAATGCAACAACCGATTTACATGGACTATCATGCAACCACTCCCATTGATCCCCGAGTCGTGGAACTCATCGCTTCGGTAATGGCTACGGACTATGGTAATGCAAGTAGTGTCGATCATATCTTTGGTCAACGTGCAGCTGCCATCGTGGAAAGTGCAAGAAAAATAGTCGCTGATTTGCTTGGAGCCAGCAGGGCCAAGGTGATTTTTACTTCTGGCGCCACTGAAGCCATTAACATCGTTATTAATCACATTGTCACTAGCCAGAGTCCACGCAAGATTGCAAGAATTGCATTGCTTCCTACTGAGCATGCTGCTGTTATAGAGACTTGCCGCCGATTTCAAAAATCACACGGTACAGAACTCTGCTTTATCAGAGTTGATGAACAAGGACGATTAGACTTGAACAGTCTGAGTCACCTTGTGGCCAATTCCGTGGACTTGGTATGCGTCATGGCAGCCAATAATGAGATCGGAAACATCTATCCAATCTCCGAAGTTGCATCTGTTTGCAAAGCCTCTCACACTCCTTTCCTTTGTGACGCATCGCAGGCGGCCGGCAAGATAGAAATCAACTTCGAAGAATTAGGAATCGATTTCCTGATTGTCTCAGCTCACAAAATCTATGGACCGAAGGGCATCGGTGCGCTGATTTGCCGTCGGAACTCGGTGCCCTCTGCAATGTTTACAGGAGGGCGGCAGGAATGCGATGTAAGACCGGGGACCCTGAATGTACCAGCAATAGCTGGTTTCGGGGAAGCTTGTCGGTTGAGACAGTTGGAGATGGTTGATGATGAATTAGAAATTGCGGCAAAGAGGAATCACCTGCAGAGGCTATTACAGCAGTCTGTCAGAGGACTATCACTCAATGGCGACTCGAAGCATCGGTTGGCAGGAAATCTTCATGTCTCGGTTGAAAACGCTCCCAACGATGCAGTAATAAGCCGAATACAACATTCTCTGGCAATTTCCAGAGGAGCGTCATGCTCTTCTGGGATTGAGAGGCCATCACATGTACTAGAGGCTATTGGGCTGCCGAGTTCACAGATTGAAGGTTCTCTCCGAATCAGTCTTGGC
>JAJPJO010000222.1 GCA_021324135.1 Pseudomonadota bacterium | reverse complement strand
CTACAGCGAAGGACTGGCTCAATCAAACATTCCGCAGACCAACGCTCAGGAAGTCGGTTATGCTCCATCCTCTAATGCATTCGGCACCGATGGTGGTGCGGGCACATCCGAAGCCGCGCTCGGTCCTTCCGGCGCCGTCAGCGATCAATTGGGAGGCAAGAGCCTGCTGGCATTCGATCAATCGGGTCAATCATTCAAACCGACCCTTGGCGCTGATCCGTCAGCTGGCGCCAACAGCCAGGCCGGTGCTTCATCAGCACCACAGATGGGGCTGAAGGCCAAACAACTGAGTATAGATGGAATCGATTCCAAGGCCGGCGAAAGCGTTAAGTCCATGCCACAATCAGCAAGCCATGGCAGCAGTGGCTCACACACTGGAGCTCATGCAGCCAAGCCTGAGCATGGCAGTCTTCTCAACAAGAGCGATCATCCGGCTACTGCCGGCAAGGCCGAACATGCAGCCACGACGGGCAAGACCGAACACGCAGCCACGACCGGCAAGGCCGAACACGCCACCGGTGCTAAGACTGCTCAAACCCACACGACCAGTGAAGCGCGCCAGTCGCATCATGTCATCTCGCATAAACATCCGGTTTCCGAAATTCATCTCAAGCAGCACCACGTCGCCCATCACCCGAGCGAGAGCGCCAGATCGGCGAGCACAGGAAACGCGAAAGGCGCTGAAAATGTGCAAGGCTCAGGAGCGGATCAAGGAGCAAATGTTGGTAGCGGAGATGGTGCCCAGGTCGCCACTGGACAAAACGGCGAAGCATCAGCTTATACAATTCAAAAAGGCGACAATCTGTGGAATATCGCTCGCGATCATCTCGGCAGCGGCCTGAAATGGCATGAGATATACGAGCTCAATAAGAACGTAATCGGCGAAAATCCCGATTTGATTTATCCCGGCACTAATCTGAACCTGCCTGGTGCCAGTCCTGATATGGCAGCGAACGGCAACACCACGATAACCAATTACACGGTCAAGCCAGGCGACAATCTCTGGGACATCTCTCACCATTTGCTCGGCAAGGGCAGCCGCTGGGGCGAACTCTATCAGGCCAATCAGGAACTTATCGGCAGCAATCCGCGCTTGATTTATCCCGGACAGCAATTGAGCATACCTCAAGATCCCGCCTCTGTAGCCAGCAGTAGCGGCGTCGATCCGAACGCCGCATCTCAAGCGGCTCCGCAGGGGGCAGGCACCCAGGGAACCATGCCGGGCGCCTCATCAGGCAACGGCGTTGATGGCGGCTCGGCTCAAGGCGGTGAAGGCGTGATGCAATCACCAGCCGGTCATTCGCCGGCACCTGGACAGGGTATGGAGCAGGTGCCCGGTCAGGGAATTCGCAGCGATGGCGTTCAGCCGATCAAAGGCATGAACTATGGGAACGAAGCCGGGCAGTTTCGCAGCGAACCGGCCAACTATGTTACCCCTCAAGTGCAGTCATCAGTTCCCAGGGTCGAGGCAATTCCTCAGCCAATCTCATCTTATCCAAGCGACGGCTCGGGCACGTTGAACTCATTCGGACCGACGCTTGGCTCACCAACTGAAGCGGCGCAAGCTTTTGCTCGCGGCTCGAAAGGCTTGCCGGTGCTCTCGGCTAATTCGCAACCCATAGAAGCCGGTCCTGGTGCCGCTCAGGCTGCCACCTCATATGGTGCCAACAGCAGCCATGGTGCTAATACCGCTGGTGGTGCCACTACCGCCGGTGGTGCACAAGCTCACGGCACCGCTAATAATGGCACGGTAGTAGCAAGCGGTCTGTTCAATGACCTGAAATCAATGCTGTCCAGCAAGAAACAATAAACTTGCCAATCAGGTCTAATCAGACTCAGCGTTCTTTATCGCGAGCCTGACTATGATTATGCTCAGTTCGCTCCAGGTCTATAAGTCCTTTGTGAAAGTTCACCAGCGCGTCGGGCAGTTCGAAGTCCGTCAGCGCCACACATCCACTGATGTCCAGTTGCTTGAGATGCCTGGGCAATTTCGGAAGACGCCTCAATCCAGTACATCCACCCAGATTGATCTTTTCGGCTTGCCCCGGTATTTCCGGCAGCTCCGCCAGGCTTTGACAATCATATATGTAGATCTCCTTCAGGCTCTCCGGCAGAGCCGGAAGCTGATTCATGGCGCTCATCTCATGTAGACGGAGACTGGCCAATTTATCCGGTAAATCAGGAAGGGACTGCAAGCGCGAGCAGCGCCTGAGATCGATTGACTCGATCGAAGCCGGCAATGACGGCAGCTTCGCCAACCTGGGGCAGTGGTGGATGGATAGTGCCACCAGACCATCCGGCAGCGCCTCCAGTTCCTCCAGATCAAGGCAGTTCCTCACCTGAAGTTTGCGCAGGGAATCAAGGCTCAATTCAGGCAGCGATGCGCCGATGCAATTGATCACCTCGATGAGGCGGATTGTCCCTGAGAGATCGGCAAGCTCGTGCAGGTCCTTCTCTAAAGCTCTATGAATGTAGTCGACTTCTTGAAGCTCCTCGTAAAACGCCATCAAAGATTGGGCAGCAGCACTGCGAACATCATAGTCCTCAGCCTGGTTGTGATAAATCTGAGAGAGCGGAGCGATAGGGCGTGCATCGTGAAGCTTTCCCAGCGCCCAGGCAGCGATTTCCCTGAGTTCGTGTCTTTGATCCTCGAGCTTGGCCAGGAGCGGCAGCACCGCCTGACTGTCCTCTATTTTGCCGAGCGCCTGGGCTGCATACCAACGGTCGTCGTGCTCCGGGCTGTCCAATGCCTGTATTAATGCTGAAGTGGCGCGAGTCTCCTGGCGTTCGCCAAGAACCGTCGCGGCTTGTCTGCGCGTGAGCGCGTCCTTTGAGCGCAGGGCTGAAATCAGTCGATCGACCAGCGTGTCCATTGAACTGCTTCCTTCATGAAAACGTTTATCCCAAGACTTTTTGTAGAAGCAACCGGCTTGCTTTTTGGATATCCTGCTCAGTCGCTACACTACCAGGAGCTGCCGTCGCCTGGACAATCTCTATGCCGTGAGCTTTCCAGTCGACGCCCGTCTCAGCCACAGCAGGCATTGCGTATAAAGGTTTGTTCCACAAACGGCACAAACCGGCTAACTGTCCTGTCGCTTTGCCGCTGATCGATTGCAAATCCAATTTGCCTTCGCCGCAAATGACAATGTCGGCTTCTTGCACTTTAGCCTCAAGCCCGATCAAGCCTGATAGCCATTGAAAGCCGTTTATGATCGAGGCTCCCAGACCTAATGCCAGTCCGAAGGCAGCACCACCGGCGGCACCAGCTCCGGCAATATCTCTTCCCCTGACCCCGGCCGCATCTTCCATCAGATCGGCAAAGTTCTTCATGCCATTTTCGAGAAATTCCACATCCTCAGCAGAAGCGCCCTTTTGTGGAGCGAAGATGGCCGCCGCCCCTCGATCGCCCAATAGAACATTTTCGACATCGGTGGCGACGCGCAGCCTCAGATTCCCGGTCAGTTTTCGCAACCCCGACAAATCGATCTGCCTGATCTGATTAAGGTTTCTTCCGCACGGCGTGAGGGGTTTGCCATGAGAATCTAAGAATCGTGCACCGAGCCGAGATAAAATTCCCATGCCACCATCTGTAGAGGCGCTGCCTCCCACTGTCATAACGATATTTCTAGAACCATTCTCCAGAGATTTTTTCAAGACCTCGCCGGCGCCTTCCGTGTTGGCATCGAGCGCTCGCAGTTGATCGCCTTTCAAATAAGCGATACCACATGCGGAGGCGAGCTCGACGACAGCCAGCTCGCGATACATGAGAGCAGGCGCATCCGGTCCAACTTGCATGTAAAAGAAATTGTCGTCCTCAGCATTGCCTCTATCACCCTCCAGCACCAGCCACTGAGCCTCGACCGTTTCACCCAGTGGTCCGGGGACCGTCAGTTGGTGCAGCGCTCCGCCGCGCGCCTGGTGGATGGACTCGATGGTTCCATCACCGCCATCGGCTATCGGAGCCAGGGTTACCTCGATTTGCTCGGTTACATCAGGGTGCGTTTGTTTGCCGCCCTCAGAGCCCTGGCGCCGCCACCTCATGAATTCCTCTACACCGGCCTGCATGGCCAATGCCACTTGAGTCGGGCTGAAATAGCCTTTATAAGCAGATGGAGCGATCAGTATTTTCATAGCCAGGCTCAAGCATACATTGTTTGCAGCCTATCGTTTCCATCATTGAAGTGGTAATCGTCAATAAGATAGGGTTTAGCCGGCAATTGGGTTACAATAGCTCCCCATTACATGTGTTGGTCAACCCAGGGAGTAACCAGTGACTTCGTCTGCGCCCGCGCCGGCTAAGATCGGCGATTTTATCAGAGACATCATCAATGCCGACCTGGAGGCTGGTCGTCACGACAAGGTCCTGACGCGCTTTCCTCCAGAGCCGAACGGTTTTCTGCACATTGGGCATGCCAAGTCCATTTGCCTGAATTTTGGTCTGGCACTGGAGTACAAAGACAGGCTTCCGGGCAGCGGAACCAGGTGCCATCTGCGTTTTGATGACACGGATCCGACCAAGGAAGATACACTTTTTGAGGACGGCATTCAAGAAGATGTACGCTGGTTGGGCTTCCAATGGGATGGCTTGTATCATGCCAGCGACTACTTCGGAAAGATGTATGAGTACGCCGAACATCTGATTCAATCCGGCAAAGCCTATGTCTGCAGCTTGAGCGATGCGGAGATAAAAGAGTATCGCGGCAGTGTGACCACGCCGGGCAAGCCGAGTCCCTATCGCGAGCGGAGCGTCGAGGAGAATCTCGATCTGTTCAGGCGCATGCGCAAAGGCGAATTTAAGGACGGCGAGCATGTCGTGCGCGGAAAGATCGACATGGCTAATGCCAACATGAAGATGCGCGATCCGCTTCTCTATCGCATTCGGCATACCGCCCATCACATGACCGGTGAGCAGTGGTGCATCTATCCTATGTATGATTATGCTCATCCAATCTCGGATGCGATCGAGGGAATAACGCACAGCATTTGCACGCTCGAATTCGAAAACAATCGAGAGCTGTACGATTGGGTAATCGATAACCTCATCGAGTATGCGAAATTTCCCAGCCGCCCTCATCAGTACGAGTTCGCCAGATTGAACTTGAACTATACGGTGATGAGCAAACGCAGGCTGCAAGAACTTGTCGAAGGCAAACATGTGAGCGGCTGGGACGATCCCCGTTTGCCCACTATTGCCGGGTTGCGGCGCCGCGGCTATACACCTGAGAGCATCCGCGCTTTCTGCGCCAGTGTCGGAGTGGCGAAAGCAAACAGCACAGTCGACATGGCACAACTTGAATTTTGCATTCGAGATGACCTCAACCAGAAAGCACCGCGAGTGATGGCAGTATTAAAGCCACTAAAGGTGGTGATCGAGAACTATCCCGACGATAAAGTGGAAGAGCTCGATGCCTCGTATTGGCCTCATGATGTGCCGAAAGAAGGCAGCCGCAAGGTGCCGTTTTCCAAAGAAATCTATATCGAGCAGGATGACTTCATGCTCGACCCTCCCAAAGATTATTACCGGCTCGCACCTGGCAAGGAAGTGCGCCTGCGCTATGCCTATTGCCTGACTTGCACGGATGTAATCAAGGATGCGAGCGGCAATGTGGTCGAGGTGCGCGGCACCTACGATCCGCAAACGCTCGGCAAGAATCCTGAGGGAAGGAAGGTGAAAGGAACCATTCATTGGGTCAGTGCACCACATGCGGTGAAAGCTGAAGTGCGTTTATACGATCGGCTTCTTTCAGAGGAAGCACCGCCAACCGGCAAGGATAGCGAGTTCCTCAATGCAATCAATCCGAATGCGCTGCAGGTCCTGGCGGAATGCGCTCTGGAGCGCAGCCTGGGAGATGCTCAGCCGGGAGAGCGATTCCAATTCGAGCGCCAGGGTTATTTCGTAGTCGACGGCAAAGACAGCCAGCCGGGTGCGCTCGTGTTCAACCGCATCGTCACCCTGAAGGATTCCTGGGCACGCTCGCAACAGAAATAGAATTGGTTGCAGCATCGGCATGGAGCAAGCTATGACCCACAGAAACTATCTCAGAAAGATCGGACTCGGTTTTTCTTTGCTGGCGGCTCTCAACCTGTCCGGCTCGAGTGCTCATGCAATGATCTTCCACGGTGAAGATTCTGACTCGGGGCACGAATTGAGCTATTTCCTGAGCAGTCTTGATACACCCGTCGAATTCCAATTTTGCACCGAGTGCCCGGACAGAAGTGATACCACAATCCAACTTGCCGTTCCGGCGGCATTCACCACTAAAGCAGGAACCATCGACGGCCTGGCTATCCTCGATGGAAAGAACGTCGGCGGCGCTCTCAATCCGCATTTGACGGGAACCGCCATTTTCATCAAGGGCGGCTACGAGATCGTTCCGACAAGCTGGATGACACCAAAGTTGATTGCTGATTTGCAGAAGGATGGCGGTTCGGCATTTCAGCAGTTTCTACTGGTGAGCGATCATAAAGCCCAGACCTTTAAGGATACGAAAACGGCTCGGCGGCGAGCACTGGTCGTCTTTCGGCGCGGCGACCGCTCGGTTGTCCAGTCAAAAGCGGCACTGACGATGGGTCAATTTGCTCAAGACTTACAGAAATTCGGAGTGCGAGATGCGCTCTACATGCCGATCGCAGACGCAGACGGTGGCTGGTATCGCGAGGACGAGAAGGTAATCGATATTGGCGTCAAACCTTCCGGTAAACCGATTCAAAGCAATTGGATCGCCTGGAAACAGGTGGAGAAGGAAGAGAACGTCATGGCCGCTGATGACTGGCTGCGCGCGCACGTTTCAATAGAGCCGAAGCCGAATGATCCGCAATTGTGGCAGAAGGCGGTTTATTATGGAAAATTCCCTTTGCCGCAGCTTTCCGGCGAGGGCTATGATGTCGTTGCTTTCTGGAACGGCAGCTGCAAAAAAGATGGCGCCAATCCATCCGTGGACAAGCTGGCGATCGGTCCGATCGACGGGCAGCCGGGCGCAGTGAGCTTTGTCACCTGGTCTACCGGTGGAACAGGCGTATGGGAAGTGCTGACACTTTATCGAATGCGCAAAGGTAAGATTGAACCTGTCGGTCAATACAATCTCGAAGACAGAGCCGTGTTGAATTCATTGCGCATCGCTAACGGCACCGTGCTCGTCGATTGCGTTTTGCACGGACCAAACGATTCGGCCCGAGGCCCGACGCTTCACAAAGTGCTTAAATTGCATGCAAAGAATTTCGATCCGATCAAATAGGATATTCTTGTGAAATCTCTTCGTTGACAAAATAAGAATTCATGCGGTTCCTGAGAGGTTGACAGTGCGAATTTTCATTTTATCCTTGCTTTCTTGTTTGTTGTTAGTGCTTAGCGCTCCATTCGCCAGAGGGGCAGAACATATGGAAAAGTGGACTGAGGAAAGAGCAAATCAATGGTACAGCCGGCAGGGCTGCTTATTGGGCGCCAACTTCTTGCCCAGCGACGCCATCAATCAACTCGAGATGTTTCAAGCGGAAACATTCAACCCCGCTCTCATCGACAAAGAACTTGCTTGGGGTGAGGGGATTGGATTGAACACGATGCGCGTTTACCTGCATGATCTTCTGTGGGAACAAGACAAGGATGGCTTTAAGCATCGCCTCGATCAGTTTCTCTCACTGGCTGCGAAACATCACATTCGTCCTGTGCTGGTCATATTCGATTCTTGCTGGGATCCAAGACCGAAGCTGGGACCTCAGCATCCACCTGTACCTGGAATCCATAATTCAGGATGGGTACAAAGTCCTGGTGCGGCCACTCTGCAAAACGAACGAGAATATCCACGTCTGAGGCAATATGTGGTTGGCTTGATCGGCAGTTTTGCAAACGATGAGCGAATCCTCGCCTGGGACGTTTGGAACGAGCCGGACAATACAAACACCAGTTCGTACGGCAACATCGAGCCAAAGAATAAAGAAGAGCTCGTTCGTCATTTGTTGCCTCAGGTATTCAACTGGGCGCGGGAAGCTAAACCGACGCAACCTCTGACATCGGGCATATGGATTGGCGATTGGTCGAGCCATGAAAGTTTAAGCCCGATGGCTCGCATCCAGATTGAGCAATCGGATGTGATTTCGTTTCACAACTATAGTTGGCCTGAGGATTTCGAAGCTCGTGTCAAATCCCTTGAGCGCTATCACAGGCCGCTGATCTGCACGGAATATATGGCTCGCGGCGCTGGTAGCACATTTGATACCATCCTGCCAATCGCGCGCAAACACAATGTGGCGATGATCAATTGGGGGCTGGTCGCGGGCAAGAGCCAGACCTATCTACCCTGGGATTCCTGGCAGCGCCCTTATGTGCTGGAGCAGCCCACAGTCTGGTTTCACGATATCTTTCATCCGGACGGAACGCCTTACCGCCAGCAGGAAGTGAAGTTGATTAGCGAGACGGCTAAGGCGAATCTTGCCGTGACAAAATAATGCCGAACTGATTTATTTGGCATCGAATTCCTTGATTCGTTCCAATGCTTGTTGCAGAGTCTTATGGACGACGGCACTACGCATGGTGTCGTTAATACCTGTCGTGACATAGGCTCTCAATCTTGTTGGACGCCCGCTGTATTGCGTGCAGAACCTTTGAGGATAGCTGGCGCTCAAGAGCATGCGATCGTAAGACGCACCACAGAGCCATGAGGCATGCCTGTCTCCTAACAACAGGGCGCAGGTGGATAATTCATGGGCAAGGGCATAGTCATCAAATTTATGTCCGTGTTGACATACAAGAGCGGCATTGGCAAAATCGACCGCAGAGGATAATTCATTCGCCGCAATAATTTCTTTCATGCGCTTGAAGCGCTTTCGATCTGCTTCGTCTATCGCCATCAAATCGGCCGCCGACATATTATTCCAGTTCATCTTACGCGCCTTCTGATCGTCCTCAACCAGGCGCGCAACCTCTGCGTTGTCCTGCCCGTCTTCTTTTGGCTTCAACTCACCCTTCGCCGCAGCCTCATATATTTTTCGTATACAAGCCGGCGCCGCTGGTACTGAATCGCCGTGGCGCTCCTGATCGATTCTTGTATTTCTGCCAGTGGCTGCGATCAAAAGGTCCCATGCCGGCGGAATATTTTTCTCTGCCTCTTTGTCTTGAAGTGAGACAGCAGTCAAAAGAAGTTGATATTTCCGGCACACGGGTTCCAAGTCGTCTGTTTGCATTATTTGCACGCAAACACCTGCCCTTCTAAAATCGGCAGCGGTTTTCAGCTTATCGGATTGAATCAGTTTTTCTATAGCCGAATTTACCCGCTCAGCCGTGCTGCAGATTTTCGCGAAGTCGGGCTCGGATTTAGAAGCGGCCCAAAATGCTTCGATCTGATCGATGTCGCTTAGCGCGTTTTGACTTTGCACTTGATTGAAACTGCCTGTGAAAAGTAAGAGAGTGGCAAAAATG
>JAJPJO010000170.1 GCA_021324135.1 Pseudomonadota bacterium | reverse complement strand
TATTTGCTGTGCTTGTTCGGTGTGCTCATGAGCTGTTTGCCCGCCAACAGGATGTTCACGCTCGATGCAATAAAGCGCGGGCGCGATAAATCGGAATCTGAAAAAAAGGGCGATTCTTTAGCAGATCGAAGAATTGAACATATGATGCCGGGCTGGCAGCTTTATCTTTTGCGCGCACAAGTGATAATCGTTTATTTTTATGCTGCAGTGGCTAAGGTAAATCCTGACTGGTTGTCCGGGTGGCCGGTGAGGATTTGGCTTTTTCACAAAAGCGGACTGCCAATTGTAGGAAAATTCCTTACCAGCGATAGCACCGCAGTTTTGTTTTCGTACACCGGGCTTTTTTTGGACTTCGGCTTGTGCTTTCTTTTATTGTATGAACGAACGTTCTGGCTGGCAGTAATACTCTCAGTCACTTTCCATGTTATGAACGCCTGCTTTTGGAACATTGATGTATTCCCGTTTTTCATGACCGCGACTCTCTGTCTCTTTGCTCGTCCCGATTGGCCGAGACGTTGGATGAAGCAGTCGCGAACGGGAACAAGCGAGACGATTGCACAATATGCGGAAGAACATGCGACAGCGGAACAGGCGGCGGCGGAACATGCAACAGCAGAACATGCAGCGGCGGAACACGAGGTAGCGGAACATGCAGGAGGAGTGGCGAATGGCACTGCTGGTGGTGCCGATGCTAGAAGCGGCGACGCTTTGAGCGGTAGCTCTGCCGGTACGAAGAAACTTTGCTGGGCCCGGTCACTTGCGCCGTGGCTGGCGGCGGCCTATATTCTCGTGCAGGTTTTGTTGCCGCTCAGACCGTTTCTGTACCCGGGCAATTGCAGCTGGACTGAATATGGATTGCGCTTCTCGTGGCGCATGTTGGTTCGCGACAAACAAGCAATCAGCTTCACTTTGACCGCTCGCGATCCGGTATCAGGCAAGACGAGCATTATCGCACCGCAATCGTTTTTAACTGAGCGGCAGATACGGAAGATGGAAACCGAGCCTGGCATGATCTTGCAATTCGCTCACATTGTCGCCGATCGGGTTGAATTTCAAACCGGCAGGCGTCCTGAGATTCACGTCGATTCTTACGTATCGCTCAACGGCCGCATACCACAGCCGCTTATCCTCACTTCCGTCGATCTGGCAAAAGAGAAACCGTCGCTGTTACCGCGAAGCTGGATTGTTCCTCTAGATCCGCATGCCGAGCCTGGCGCCATGTATACCCTTTCGCAAACTCGTTAGCTTTGCGAAGCCGTGAGCAGCTCGTCCAGGGCGAACTGAGCGGCACCAATGATGCCGGCCTGGCCTGCAAGCTCCGATTTCCTTATGTCGATCGCGTCAGCGATGCGGGGCAGGCAGCGATCGATGACCATCTCCTTGAGCAATTCAAAATCGACGAAGTCGCTGAGCCCGCCGGTCAATACATAACAATCGGGGTTGAGGATATGAGCGATGCAAACCAGTCCGTGCATTATGTGCTCGTGCCAGCGTTGAACGATTTTCTTGGCAATAAAATCATCCTGATCGGCCGCGGCAAAGATATCATGGGTGGTGAGAGATTCAGTTTTCTCAGCCAGGGGTGATTGATCGGCTGAAACGTTTTGCAGCATCTCCTGAGCGGTTATGACCAACCCGCGACCGGAGCCGAACGCTTCCCAACAGTCGAACAATCCGCAAGTGCACATGCGTTTGTTGTCTTGAGCAATTTTGATGTGCCCGATCTCACCTGCGCCCCAGGCCGCTCCATGATAAAGCTTGCCTTCGATCACGATACCGCCCCCGATACCAGTTCCAAGGGTGACCGTGACGACGCATTTTTTCTCTTTCAAGGCATCCACTCGCGATTCGGCATAAGCAGCGGCGTTGGCGTCGTTTTCAACGTGAACCGGCAGAAGGAATTTCGATTCTATTACTTCCTTCAATTTTGTTCCGGACCAGCCGGGCAGGTTTCCCGTCGAGCCGACGATTTCACCTGTGGTACAGTCGACGATGCCGGCAGTAGCAATGCCTATGCCCCCTAGAATTGCTTCATTTTGAAACATGGCAATCAGGTCGTAGAGAGCGGCGAGGATTTGTTCTCGTCCCTCGGGAGTTTTGATTTGATGCGGCTCGCCGATCATCTGGTTTTGACGAACGATGGCGGCGCGGATTTTTGTTCCACCCAGATCGATACCGAGTGCCGATAGGGATTTCTTTGCTATGGCATCGATTGTTGCTGGTTTCCGGCTCTCTGTAGTGCTCATCTCAGGTCCGTCAGGTAAGCGGTAATGGCAGCCTAAATGCCGCCCATCTGTCCCTGATCCGCGGTTCCCTTGAGGACCAGCTTTTCAAAGGGCACGGGCGCTCCATAAAGTATATCGAAACCGAACCTGTTGATGTTGCGGATCATATCGCGCGTGAGCAGGACTTTGAAATCTTCCGGTCCAATTGCTGCTGTGACGGACTTTTGATAGAACAGCTTGTTGTTAAGGTTGTAACCCAGACCACCGCCCAGGGAGAGGTACTTGCTGACCCTGATGTCGCCGCTCAGACCGACGGAGCGCTGACCCTGAATGAATTGGTCGAATACGAAGGGGGTCGAGCCGCGGGTGGCCGATTGCGTGTAGTTTGCATTCAAGCGCAATCTGCCCAGATTGGCGGTGAGGTAGGGTCCGACCTGAGCGAGATAGCCCGTGTCTCCGGTCGAGTAGTGCCTTGCTGCTGCACCGCCGTAGATGAACGACTTCAGTCCCCATTTGTCGTCACCGAAGTTGAAGATCGGGTTGGACATGGCCGTGATTTGTTCTTGAACTTTGAATGCCGACTTCAGTACCGAGCTGGTCTGCGTTCCTCCGAACAATTTAGCGTAGGAGGGGCTCAAGTTGACGAGCTGAGGGTTGTCCTGGTACCAGCCGCCTGAGGTTCTAAAGCGCAGCATCGATAAGTAAGGAATCGTGCTTATGTCATGCGTGTCGATGAGCTCGGCGTTCAAACGAGCTCGCCTGTAGCCGTACATACCATCTTCCAGGAAGCGGTTTATGCCGCTTTGCAAGCGGAGCTTCTTCCAGATGTTCACATGCAGGTCGCCGACCATCAAGTGGTTGACCGAACCGGCGGCTAAATTGAAGCGCACTCTGGGACCGACGTACTTTACGCGCCCTGACAGGCCCAGCGTGCTGTTGCTGCTCGTGCCGTCCAGGTTATGTCCACCGATCATAATCGCCGGCGCGTAGCTGAGAACACTCCTTCTGCCGATTTGAGTGTTAAACATGGGACCGACGTGAATACCGCCCATCTGTAAGTTGTTGCCGAAGAAGGGCGTGACGGGGAAATTGACGAGGCTTTCATCATTGTTGATCGTGGCGACAAATTTCGGCATGGGCACGCCGAACGATCCCATCATGAGCTTGCCACCAAATACGGTGAGGTTGCCGGTCTCTTTGTATTTTTCGTAGACTATCTTGCGGGCTTTGAATTTAAATGACGGCTTAGAAGGCAGGTAAGCCTCCGGATGGTTCTGCTTGCTCAATACGTCCTGGGCATAGCCGATCGGTCCGAAGAATGCGTTGCGCTGCATGTAGAAGGGCTTGGCCATGGTCATCTCGCCCTTGCTGAAGCGCATGCCCTCCTCGGTTCCCTGCCCTTTGCGCGCGATGATCGTCGTGCCGTTGATTTCAGTATCAGGGTTGGTAATCAGATATTCATCCGAGCTGACCTTGAATTTGAACGAACTACCGGTGGTGACCTGACCATCTCTGATAATCCGCACATTGCCGCGCGCATCGATAATTTCATTGGTCTGATCGTAGAGGATCATGTCGGCTTCGAGCTTCGAATTTTGCCCGCCGATGATCGCCACGGCGTTGCCCGTGCCTAAGAAAGTGTTTTTATCCTGGTCGAACTCGGTATCGTCGGCGACGATTTGAATTGTTCCCTGGAGGGTCGTGTCAACTCCGATGCCATTCTCCATCGGCGCTTCATCTTCGATGTCGGCTTCGACTTTGAATTTGTCCGGTGCCGTTTCCAGCACCGAATCTGGTGGCTGGGTGGGGCTGATCGGTTCGAAGGTGCTTTGCGGCGTGATCGTTTTGATCGGCGTCTCGCGTGAGGCGGGCGAATCCGTGGTACGGCTTGAGGCAGCGGCGTTGCGGGCCGGAGGAGGCGGCGGCAACTTGCTACCGCCCGTGGTGCCATTGTCCTGGTTGTCGGCGTCCTGTTTCGACCGGTCGTCATCGGGAGCCGTGTCAATTTTCGGCGTCAGAGGCAACAGCAGAGTGCCTGCCGGGCCGTGCTCGGACGAGCTGTCCGTCTTAGCCCAGGCATGGACAGGGAAAACAAGCTGAAGTGATACCGCCAATAATACGGTCAGGCTGCAGGCCTTTTTTGTTTTATTCTGCATTCTGTTCCTTAAGAAGGGATGCGTTGCCCCGCGTAGATACGTCAAATGACGACTATGATTTTGCCAGGTTCCGCTTCGGTTTGCCTTGCTGCGTTTATTACTGCCTTTTTAGGAAAACGCCAAAAGATGTCAACAATGGCAGTCAATACTAAATGACAGAACCTATAAGATCAAGGCAATTATCAGTAAATTCGGTTATATATGAATACGTGATGAGACTTTAGTTATTAGCGCATCTTAATCTACTAGTCTTTCGTTGGCAATTCACGCTCGGTTTTTTGTTTTAATGATGTTTCTGTATGAATAATTTTGTTTTTCAAGTACCAACTAAAGTTTGCTACGGCGAATATCTCTCCTCAACCGCTCTGGAGGTTGTAAAGGAGCTCGGGGCTAATAAGCCGCTTGTGCTCACCGATAAGGTGCTGCTCGAAGCCGGGATATTAAAAGATATTCTTGCCACCCTGGGCGCAGAACCGGTCGTCTTTTCCGATGTGCCGGCCGACTCTGACGTCGACTGCGTCAATAGTGCCGCTGAGCTTGGTCGCAGCAAGGGCTGCGATTCGGTAATCGCCGTCGGCGGCGGCTCGGTTATGGACACTGCCAAAGCTGTCAACATCTGCCTTTCTATGGGCGGCGACATCATGGACTATCAAGGATTGAATGTGCTTCAGGAGAGACTGAAGCCGTTCGTTGCCATTCCCACCACGAGCGGAACAGGCTCGGAAGTTTCGTTTGTGGCGATGGTGAAAGATAATCGCGATCTGAGAAAGCTCGTGTTCGGCAGCCGTTTTCTCGCTCCTGATGCCGCTCTTCTCGATCCGACCTTGCTCGTATCATTGCCGCCGCGGCTGACTGCTGCCACCGGCCTTGATGCGCTCACGCACAGCATCGAGTCAATGGTGGCCACCATTACTAACTCACCTTTCACTGATGCATTGTCTATTGAAGCAAGCCGGTTGATCTTCCAATATTTGCCGACTGCCACCAAAAATGGTGACGACATGGAAGCCAGAGGTGCGACTCTCGTAGCCAGCACCATGGCTGGAGCGGCTTTCACCAATGCAGGCGTCGGCATCATTCATGCGCTGGCACACGCTACTGGAGCCAGGTTCAAAACACATCACGGCATCACCAATGCGGTATATCTATCGCATGGCATGCGATTCAATCTCGAATATTCATCCGCCATATACGCGAGATTGGCAAGGGCACTTGGTTTTTCCAGCAGTTTGGATGATAATGAATGTAGTGAAGCGTTGATAGAGAGGGTCGAGAAATTACTAGATGACGTCGGGCTGCCGCACGATTTGAGAGCCCTTGGTGTGCCGAAGATGATTGGCGATCAATTAAATGAATGGGCAAACTTGGTCCTAGAAGATCCAGCGATCATATTTAATCCGCGTGAGGCTTCACTCGAAGACGTTATAGGGATCTATGAGAGGGCTTATTGATAATGCCGTTTTTTAGCAGTACTGAAGAAGTTCAAAAAATAATGGAAGCACTCTGGAATGAGATTAAGGCCAATCCTGAAATTGCCAAACCGCTTCTTCAGTCGCGCTTGATCGTGCAATTCCACTACCGCGAGCCTGAAGGTCGGCTGACAATCGACTGTTCCGATGGTGAGAATATGATCATTGTCTGGGGTGAGTATGACAAAAAACCAGTCGTCGAGATGTTCATGAAGGCGGACGTGGCGCATGAGTTCTGGCTCGGCAATGTCAATGTTCCTGTCTACTTGATCTCCGGTCGCATCGTCGCCAAAGGTCCGGTGAACAAGGCGCTGGCCCTTCTGCCTGCCGTCAAGCCGGCTTTCAAGATCTATCCCGATATATTCGAAGATACTTTGAACCGCCCGCTTATCTCGGCGTAGAGGCGCTCTTGCATAGTGTCATCGACTCCCTCACGGCATAAAACGCCACAGCCGAGCCGGTCTTCGTGTGTGGTCGCCATAGGAGAGCTGGTGGTCGATTGGCTTGCCACCACAAAGGGCACCGATTTCATTGACTCGTCCACCTTCGTAAAAAGCCTGGGCGGCAACGGCGCCAACGTGGCCATTGCTCTTGCCCGCCTCGGCACGCCGGCGCGAGTCCTGGCAAAAGTGGGCGCCGATCCGCACGGACAGTATTTGATTGATGTTCTCAAACATGAGCATGTCGATGTTTCATCGGTG